>JAJHQN010000055.1 GCA_020833325.1 Desulfurococcaceae archaeon
TTGGGTGGTGCGGCCGCCGGGATTTGAACCCGGGATCGCCGGCTTGGGAGGCCGGCGTCCTAGTCCAGGCTAGACGACGGCCGCTTCTCCTTTGTTAGGGTTAGCTTTTGCTAGAGTTTAAAGGTTTTTCTTTATCTTCTTTTGCTGTGGGGGTTTTCGTTTACGCTATGATTGGTGCTCTCAGCTCTGTTGATAGTGTTTTTGTTGTTGTGAGCTCTACTGGTGTTACGGGTGGGTTTAGGCTTAGGGGTTATGCTGGGGGTTCTGGGAGGCTTGATGTTATTGCTAGGTGTGTTATGGTTGTTCAGCTTTATTCAGGCTCTGGGCTTCTGGGGGTGCTTTTGGGCCCTCCTAGCCCCCCTAAGGTTCTTGTTGTGAGGGCTTGGGAGTGTCCTAGTTTTAGGAGTGAGAGGCAGGTTATGGTTGAGATTGCTAAGGCTCTAACGAGGGGTTCTAGTGGGTGTATGGATGTTTTAGATGTGAGCTTTGAGAGGCTGGTTCACGTTTTGAATGCGAGCGGGTTTAGGCATGTCTTGTTAGCAGAGGATGGTGTTAATGCTTTCAAGAACTCCTACCTCGTTGCTGGGAGGATAGCGTTCTACTTAGGCTCTCAAATCGATATGCCACGTTGGGCTGAGGATGTGGTGAAACGCTATGGTGCTGTAAGAGTGTCTCTCGGTCCGCGTAGCGTCCACAGCGAGCACGTAATACTAACAATATTATCTCTTAGAGATCCAAGCATATCGACAGCGGCCTCCTCGCATCCCCATAGTCTCTGATTTAAGCCTCCCCATGTAGATTGTGGCACGCCACCTCTCATGGCAGATAAGCTATGGTCTTAGCGGGTCCCCTTAGAGCCTTCCACATCCACTCCCCACATCTTCTGTGAAGAGAGGTCTAAGAGGTATTCTTTCCTCGTACACGCTATAAACTGGGGGGATTTGAAGTGTTTTAAGGTTTGGGTGTTCTTAGCAGGGTTAGGTGTGGGTCTTTGAAGACTAGGCTTCTATTCCAGGAGGATAGCTATATGGTGGAGTTCTCGGCTACAGTAGCCAGGGTTGAGGGTGGCTATGTTTTCTTGGATGCTACAGCTTTCCACCCTACACCGTATGGTGGTCTTGACACTGATACAGGTTACCTTGAGGTTGGAGGCTATAGGGTTAAGGTTCTAAGAGCTGAGGTTATTGGAGATGAGGTAGCACACCTAGTAGAGGATCCTAGCCCCTTTAGAGTGGGTGTAGGCGTTAGGGGTTTCATAGACTGGGATAGGAGGTATAGGATGATGAAACTTCATACTGCAGCACATGTTATAGCAGCTATTCTCTACTCTAAGCACGGAGCTCTCATAACTGGAGGTCATATAACGCCAGAGTACTCTAGAGATGATTTCGACATAGATGTTAGCGATTGGAAGAGGGCTTTCGAGGAGGCTGTAGAGGAGGCTAACAGGATACTAGGAACCTGTAGGAATGTTAAGGTATACTGGCTCCAGAGAGACGAGGCTCTGAGAATAGCGGGTTTAGTTAAACTAGCGGATAAGATACCACCAGGTGTAGATAGATTGAGGATAGTAGAGATAGAAGGTGTAGACATACAAGCTGACGGAGGCCCACATGTTAGGAATACATGTGAAGTAGGCAGAGTAACCCTACTAAAGATCGAGAATAGGGGGAAGAGGAAGAAGAGGATATACTACACGCTAGGGGAGCCGTCCAGCCAGGTTAAAGTCTAGCTTAAATAAGTTTGATTCAAAGACGTACTAGGCGGTTTGAATTAAGAAATAAAAACCATTTAGGAGCACTCGCTAGAGAACCGGGGTATGGGCGGGTATGTTGACAGCTCCAGATGATTTGAGAGAGAGGATTATCAGAAGCTACTGGGGCCCGGTAGCTAGGCCTAGGAGAATGGATGAGGCACCTCTATGGGAGAAAATAGAAGTTTACATGCTCTCCCTCCTACTAGACGACCATAGCTTTGAAATGGAAACGCCCATATGGCTAACAGGCGAGAAGAGTAAGAGGTTTGTGAGAACGAGAATAGTTTTTAAACTTGAGAGAGCCTTGAACAAGCTGGTAGAGTACCTCAAATTACTTAAAGCCGACGCCCCGGATATATACTTCGTGGTAAAGTGTAGGGATACAATCCCCTTCATAGCCCTATCGGAAGGTAGAGGAGGGGAGGGAAAGATTTCAGGCGATGAGAGGGAGCAGTCACTAGAAGAAATAATCAGCGAGTGTTATAGAGTTGTGAAGCTTGTAGAGTGTAAGTACTTTAGCAGGAACCCGGGAAGATGTTTATCAAGGTACTTTAACGGTGGCAATGAATATATGTAGAGGACGCACCAGAGAGTCGATGATCGAGAGCTTCTTCATCGCCTCAAGCTCGGTGCAGGCTACAGCTCTCATCCTCTAGTACTTCTACCACCCCGTGGGCTTTTAAGTTTTCCCGCTTGGCTTGCACGTTCTCCTATACTCCTCTACAAGGTCTACTTCTACAATCTCACCTTCCGGCTCCAACTCCTTGAAAGTCCTCCCCGGTATCCTATAGAGCTTCGTTCCATGTTTCTCCCAGCATCTAAGCTCTAGCCCGGCCTTGTTGCATGTCATGTTAGCAAACGTCTCTATGTCCCAACAGTATTCTACTGGAACCTCTGGTAGTAGTATTCCTGAGAAGAGCCTTGCATGTAACCCTCTCTCAACGTACAAAGCATCTCTACCTATAGTTACATCATCTAACCTCCTAACCTCCACTCTCCCGCCTAGTATGGTTAAGGTTAACACCACCTCCTTTAACTCCCTAGATCTTAGAGGTGGGAATCTAGGGTCGTTGAAAGCAGAGGATACAGCTGATTCTATTACCGCTACGCCTAGGGGGAACACTGGTTCTATAAACCCTATACACCCCCTAAGCATCCTACCTCTAACCCCCTCCTTCACGGTGACCTTCTCTAACGTCACGAACACCGGAGCATATAATTCTAGCTCAGGGAATCTATCCCTAACATCCCTCGGTATCTCGTAAAGCCTGATGCCACCGCTGAGGTAGTACTCTATAGCGTTCCTAGCCACTTTAACGAGAGTCTTAGCAAGATCTAAGGTAACGAGATCCAGATCTAAAACCCTAACCCTCCCGCCTCTAGTAGAGCTGGGAGCCGGGTAGGACATTCTAAACCCCGTTATGATAGGCTAAACCCAGGCTAATATCTGTTATTTACAATTTAAAGCTTCTCTTCAAGGGGCGGGGAGGGGTTGTCGCTGAGCTCCCACACCTTATATGCGGGCTAGTATTGCTATAGTTAAAGCTAGGAATCCTAGTAACTGTAGTATCATGTTGACCTCGGGGTTATCATAAGGTATCCTGGCTAAGACAACCTTCCTACCTAGAACGTACACACCACCCGGTGTGAGGGAGTCTAGTAGCAGGTGGCTCAGGACTGATGCTTCTAGAGCTACTAGCAACCCTATGGTGTCCACTGCTCTAAAGCCTAGAGATCCTGCGACGAGACCTCCTAGGATTACAGTTAAGGCTGTAACTCCTTCAACGCTATGAAGTAGCTTTGTCCTCCTCGTATACCTCCCCCTATGCTCGTGGGAGAAAGCGTCTATAATGTTCTGGGCTATGACACCGAGTAGGCTTGAAGCGATGACACAGCCTGAGCTGCAGCCTAAAAGCGATGACACCATGGCTGCAACCCCTAACCCCACAGCATTGTGAGTTACGAGCTTCAAGGCCGGCTGCACTCCAGCTAGTTACACTGAGGCGACTCTCTATAAAAGTTAAACCCCTGACCCAATATATGTTACCTACAGCCTAGGCTAAGCGGGGCTTGGATATTGATAAACTCTATTGTTAGTAATATCACGGGCATGTTAAAGGGTCTAGTGCTCAACGTTAGATCTAAGCCCAACTTGAAGGCTGTTGACTGCAACGCGGGATCAAAGGTTAACGTGATCTCGCTAGACTCTGTTAACCCCGGCTATCTCATAAACCTACTCTCGACCTTGTTAGAAGGCTCCTCAAACCCTATTATAATAACCCCTGGTGTTAGCCTAGGTAGCACTATTAAGGGGTTGATGCGGAATGCTACAGTTACAGGCTATGAGGCTATAGGTTCTATAGAAGAGCATGACAGGGTTGTAGCTGTGCTACCCGAGGTTTACCTTAGATCTAGGGGGGAGTCCTCCAGTGATAGGGAGGGTGTGTTAAAGGCTCTCGCTGAGCTTGGATTGTGCAAGGATCGTGTGTTTGTAGTTTCTAAGATCTTCGAGGACACCCTGGGGTCGTGGGGGGCTAGTGTTAGTAGTGGGAAGGTAGGAGGGCATGGAATGAGGGGGTATCTTAGAGAAGAAGCTCTAACTCTGTTCAACCAGCTATACAGGGGCCTAACCCCGAGTAAGGGGCAGGTTGTGGCGTTGAAGATGCTAGCGGAGATGCTTGAAGTAGGCGGTAGCCTGGTAACGGTGATGCCTACAGGTTCTGGTAAAACAGCTATATTCCATGTAGCTTCCAGGTTAGCCTCCTCTAATGGGATTGGATCCTACACCCTTGTTGTAACACCGCTTAGAGCTCTTATGAGAGACCAGGTTCGCGGAGCCGCTAAGAGGGGTTTGAGAGCCGTCTATATAGACTCGAGCGTCTCTAGAGAGGAGAGGGAGAGGATATATAGTGTTGCTAGAAGGGGACTCCTAGACCTACTATACGTAGCCCCCGAGAGATTCTGGGATCCATCGTTTAGAAGTTTCATTGAGAGGGAGACGCCCTCGCTCATTGTCTTAGACGAGATACACGTTGTTACAAGCTGGGGTTCAACTTTCAGACCCTCTTATCTCAACCTGGCGAGAACCCTAGCATCCTATAGGGTTAAATCTAGGTTCAAGCCACCGCTTCTAGGTCTATCCGCTACGCTATCCTTGGATAACGCTGAGGAGATAATTAGAATGCTAGGTCACAGCAGGAAGCCTGTGATCGTAGATGTATCTGGAGAGGAGCTCCCCGATGTTGATTTAGATGCGGAAACACCTGTTATCATTAGATCCAAGCTTCTCAGAGATAACCTGAACTTCGAAGTTGTCATAGCCCCAGAGGGTTTCGAAAGGCTAAAACTCCTAGTAGATGTGGTTAGAGGCTATGTTGAATCATGTAGGTCTAAGCATAGCGACTGGGTTGGAGTGGTTTTCACAGGATATGCTGAGAGTAGATCTATAGAGTGGGCTAACGTTGATGTCATAGCAAGAGCTCTCAAGGAGAACCTTAACGTGAAGATCCTAGCCTACCATGGCGAGCTCGGCGATGCGAATAGGAGGAGGGTTGAGGAGCTCCTAACAAAGAGGAGCGAGGGGGAGGCTGTGGTTGTAGCAACTAAGGCTTTCGGCATGGGCGTGGACATACCTAACATAAGGTGGGTTGTATTCTACACTCTAAGCGATTCCATAGAGGAATTCTATCAGGAGGCTGGAAGAGCTGGTAGGGACGGGAGGGAGGCTTCCATAACCATACTCTACAACCCTGTAGATGTAGAGTTTAAGAGGAGACTCGCTAGGATGAGCAGGCTTAGACCAAGCTACGTGTTAAGGATTAGCAACACCATTGCCAGAGTCCTGGAAGGCCTACCCAGAGACCACGGCTATCTACTATTACCGTTAGATATTTTCAAGTACAAGGTTTACGCTCTAAGAGCTCTTGAGGCTCTCCGCGGGGCCGGGGTCGTAGACTACCATGTAGTGAGAGGCTCTAGGATGACGATATCCCCTAAAGGCATGGGGGTTCATATGAAGCTAGGGGATTCAATGTATGTAACCTTGAACGGTGAGGGTGTGGAGGTTGAGGTTTACACGTGTAGAGGCAATCCTCTCTACGACCCAGTCCTATTTAAAGCTGGTGGGAGGATTGTGCTTCAAACCGGCAAATGCCTAGAGAAGTGGGTTAGAGTTAGCGATAAAGAGATCCTAGCCATAGAGGTTACTGGAGAGCTTAAGTTCAGCAGGATCCTAGAACCTCAACTTTTCCTAGACCACATAAGATCGTGGGTTGTAGAGGAGGAGAGCCTCGAAAACCTGGTAGAGCTCGTGGAGAAAGCTTTAGCAACCAAGGATAGAGGGTTAGGAGCAGTTAACGAGGTTATAGGAGGTAGCATACTAGGATACCTTGAGAGAAGACAGCGTAGACTGCCGGAGACTCTGGAGACACCGAGGATGATTAAGTGTAGGAGTAAATGCTATGAGAAAGTAGCATATATAATATGGAATCTAGTGAGTGCCATAGGAGGCCAGCAGGGAATCACAATATTCTACGACGACCCCTGGGATCCTGGGGAACTAGCACAGGTCTATAGAAGTCTATCAAACACAGCTTTAAACGCTAAAACAAGGAGGGTGGAGAAGCTACTAGCACTAATATCGAAGTGGGGGTGGGAGAGGATATTAGATGAAGGTTACATAGTAGTTCTATCAAAACCTGGAGTTAAGCATGAGAGGATAGCAAAAGCCCTAGAAGGATACAAATACCACGTAATAATCCAAACCGAGCCGGCTTCTCGGCAAAACAGCTAGGGAATCTCCGGTCTTAGAAGAGTTTTAATACAGTATTTATAACGTTTAAACGCTAGGATTTTGCCTAGCTGGGTTTCCCGGTTTGAGCAGTGTACTCTACGTTGTTGGAGGCGGTCCTGGAGGTTTAGGTGCTGCCTATGCAGGTAGTAGACTTGGCTATAGGGTTGTGGTTTTCGAGGCTCACGATAGTCTCGCTGTTAAGCCTTGTGGTAGGGGTATCCCTGTTATTGGGGATTTCCCGTTTAGCATACCCCGGGAGGTTGTTTTGAATAGGATTAGCTATGTTGACCTCTACGTCGACGGTGTTAGAGCTTTTAAGGCTGGAGGTTGGATTGAGGGGGTTATAGTTGATAAGAGCGCCTTCCTAGAGCATCTATTTGCAAGTGCCGGAGCTGAGGTTCTCTATAGGTCTAAGTATAACATTAGGGGGAGTTACGTTAGAGTTGGTGGGAGTACTGTGGAGGTTAAATCCGGGGTGTTCGCAGGAGGTTTCCCATATTATGAGGGTGAGAGGATTCCCGTTGTTCAATATGTTGTTGAGAAGGTTAAAGATGTGGATTTAGAGGCTATAGAGATTAGGTTTGATACAAGCCTTCTAGGCTACTACTACGTCTTCCCCCAAGGTGATAGTGTAGAGGTGGGCGTTGGAGGGTTCTCCAACCATAACACTCTATGGGGTTTACTCGATAAGTTCCTCGAATCAGATGATAGGTTCAGGGGGTTTAGGATTGCTAGGAGAGAGGCTGCCGTAGTCTCGGTAGGGGGTTTAAGGCTGGGTTATATTAACGGTTTAGTAAAGGTTGGAGAGGCCTCGGGCTACGTGCTACCTCTAACAGGTGAAGGTATAAGACCCTCATTTATCTCAGGCTATATAGCAGCGAAAGCTTTAATTGAGGGTAGAGATCCCATAAAGGCCCTCAAATCATCGTGGATCAGTAGAGCTATTAGAATTCAAAGACGACTTCTAGAGTGGGCTAAGAGCATGCCTACCGGAAATAGAAGGAAACTCCTATTAAGCTTAAGCCCTGAAGAGCACGCTGAAATAGCCCTTGGAACCCTTAGAATCTCAAAGCTTGCTAGGAGCATGCTATTAAAACCTGGAATAGCTTTAAGCATACTCACCAAGATCCTACCAGCAACCATTTCTTCTTAGGATCCCGGGCCTCGCAGGATTACACCTCACAGCCACAGAGACCCGGGTGAGACGTGCGACCTCCTCCTCTTCCCTTTCAGAGAGCGGGGCTCACGCACCCCCTAAGACCTGGCTTTCAAGCAGGCCTCCCCGAGCTTGCTAGATCTCCGCTTGGAATCGCACTCCGCATCTTACCGCCACGGCCCCGGGGGGCCTCAAATCTCTTTCTATCCCCGCCTTGAAGGCGAGGATTATAGCTGTAAATGGGATGGTTTACGGGTTTATAACCCTTCCCCGCCTTAAGATGTGATGAGGCTCTCTGCTATGAGTAGGCCGCCTTTAAGGTTTAGGGTTGTCTTGAACGCTTTCAGAGTAGCGTCTCTTATCATAGTACTAGGTTGGGCTGGTGTAGTTGCTGTAGCCTATATATTCTCGATCCCCGCTAGAAACCCCCTCCCTAGAGTGGAGAGTGCCATGGTAACGTTACTAGCTGTGATAACGCTTTTAGCATGGCTAGCTTCTTGGAGAACCCTAGCTAAAGCTGTGATAACCAAGGGTGGCGGGTCTTGAGCAAGGAGAGGGTGGTTGACGCTATGGATCTTAACTTGATAAGAATTCTAGAGGAGGATTCTAGAACGCCTTGGAGCCGCATAGCCAGGAAGTTAGGTGTAAGCGAGACAACAGTATACCTAAGGGTTAAGAAGCTCACCGAGATGGGCGTACTGGAGGGCTTCACCGTGAAAATCAACTTAGCCAAGCTCGGACTAACATCTACAACATACATACTTCTAAAGGTTAGAGGAGACACTCTGGAAACCTTGAGGAGGCTAGTTGAGAAAGAGGACCACGTAGTAGAGGCATATGAGGTGTTCGCAGGAGAGTACAACATGCTATTAAAGCTAGTAGCGAGAAACCAGGAGGAAATGGCCGAGCATGTCGACCGGATACTATCACTACCCGGAATCCAAGGAGCACTTGTAGCCTACAATATGAAGGTAATTAAAAGTAAACCCAAACTCCTCGACATAATACAAATCCAGGCCTCGCGAAAATGAGCAGATAATAACCACCCATAAGCCTATCTCGTGAGAGGCAAACAATGTGAATTAAGAGAATCGCCTCCTCGCTCTAAACCACTTGAGCAAAGCACTAACAGCCATTATTACGGTAAGCATCACAACGAAGACTAGCACCGCTAATGCTAATCTTAGTGAGAATACAGAGAGTCTAACTATTATGAGGGTTATCAGTAGCACTGTTAGTAGGGTTAGTGTAGATCGAAGTAGCCTGAGAACTCTAGACAGCTCTATCACCAAGTCTAACTACGGAGCTCCACCTTTTAATCTAGCCTCCTCTAGGGAAGGTAGTGTTTAAAAGTTGTGAGCTATTTAGACTAGTGTGGGCACGTTAATGTATGTGGAAGCATATGGGTCTTCGGGTATCCTCTGAGGTTGTTAATTCGTTAATGGTGTGTTGTTGTGTGAACCTAGTTATATCCTTTATACCCTAGGTTTTAAGTCTCTCTACTACCTCTCTTACCAGCTCTTCTATGAAGGCTTTTCTAATCCTACTCCTCTCCCTATGTAGTTTTATGTGTATGTCTTCGTTATCTGAGTACATGTGCGCCAAGATTATGGGTGTTGATGCTATCTCTGCTAGCATTCTAATGTATAGTGATGCTTCTGCAACCCCTACTGGTGTTCCATCTACGCTCTTTACAACTTTCCTCGGCGATTTCTCCACCTTTACCTCACTTGGGTCTAGGCCTAGCTCTCTGACCTTCCTAGCTATACTTCTCTCAACCACCCCTTCGAATGCTTCTCTATCACTAGTTACTATTTCCAGTTCGCGGGCTATGTTACTCACTTGACTTTTAGCCACCCTCGATATCTCAGCTATAACCTCGTCCACTCTCTTTATTAGAGATACTGGTAGTAGGTGTCTTTCGTGGAGTACTGATTTAGCCCATCTCCTTCCAACGTTACCCCCTTTAAAGGCCATTAGCTTGAAGATATTCAATACCTCTACGTCGTCGAAGTATATGAAGCCATCTGCTATGAGATTTGATAGCTTAGCAGGGTTTAGTAGATCCCCTGCATTGTCTAGGAGCTCTGAGTGAGGTTTAGGCTGGAGGTCCTCCCACTCTATTAGTGCTTGGGTGAAAGCGTTACCTAGGGCTATCTGGACCCCTACGAACTTATGGTGGTAGTAGACCGTCTTGTACATCTTAAACCTAGCATCGAAAACATCCTCTACAGGCTGGAACCCCTTGGGTGGAACTCTTATCACAACGGTGTCACCTTCAACTTTAACCTCCAAACTCTCTAAAACCCTGTCTATATCTATGTAACCATATATCACGCCAGTATACCTGGCATCTCTTACAAGGTAATCTAGCCTATCAACATCGACGAGCCCGCTCGATATAATGTTATTTACGAGCTTACAAGCTTCAACCCTGATACCGAGCTCCTCCAGCATCCAGTCTTCAACCCTAACCATGTTAGGGTTTAGGGAGCCGAGAGCTAGGTTTAGGAATAAGCCTAGATCCCCGTACTCAGAGTCTTTAACCATGTTAATAAGCTTCTCCGTAAAGTAAATAGTGTAAGCTTCATGAACTTTACCGTAAACCCCTATCTCTGTAATCCTAGCCCTAGCATCCTCCAACCCCTTCAGCATGTTAGCATCCACAATACCTCTATCCCCAGGATTGAATATGAGATCCGAAACTGTATCCTCAAGCATATGACTGAAGGGAGGATGACCTATATCGTGGAGAAGACCTGCAAGCCTAGCCACCTGCACAAACGCCCGGTAAACCCTATCACCACACTCGTGAAAGAGATTAGAGCAAACCCTAGAGCTCCTACGGGAAGCCTCAACAACCTTCTGAGCAACCCTAGAAGCAAGGTGCATAACACCAAGAGAATGCTCGAACCTTGAATGAGTAGCAGATGGGAAGACAAGATAGCTTAAGCCAAGCTGCTTAATATCATGAAGTCTTCTAAAGAAGGGAGTTTGAAGGAGATAGTATTCAGCCTCATTAACAGGAATAACGCCATGAACTGAATCCTGTATAACAGCCCTAGCCTTATAAAAGCCTAGATCCTCGGGCACCTGAAAACCCTCCTATAAACTCTAAAACCCACATTTAAAACCTTAAATCCAACAACTATTAAGGCATCTCCACATGCTATCATTACTATCCACCCCTTCTACAAGCCAAGCATAGTATAAAAGCCTAGAAGG
>JAJHQN010000057.1 GCA_020833325.1 Desulfurococcaceae archaeon
GGATATGCTGAGGGGTTTTGTTGAGAGCGTTAGTGGCCCTGGTTTTGACTATGTTGAGGCTCGTTTTCATGGTAGGAGGTTTACGCAGTTATTCTTCCTTAATGGTGTTCTTGCTGGTGCTTCTACTGGAGATGATTCTGGTGTCTCCTTCAGGGTTTTATACAATGGTGGTCTCGGGTTCTCCGCCACCTCTGATGTGACGCGTGAGGGTCTTAGGGATGCTCTTTCTAGAGCTGTATCCTCTGCTAAGGCTTCATCGCTCCGGGTTAAGAGTAGGGTTGCTGTGAGCCCTGCGAGGCTTGGTAGTGCTGGCTATAGGGTTTTGGAGATTAGACCTCTCGACAACCTCGATGTTGAGTATAAGATTAGGGAGGTTCAGGAGAGGATTAGGGGTTTGGAGGCTCCTAGGGATCCTGTTAGGTTAAGTAGCTATACTGTTGTATACAATGAGGTCTCCGAGCGTAAGCTGGTGGTTACAAGTGATGGAGGTGTTGTTGAGAGCGTTATACCTAGGGTCTCTATATCCTATAACCTCTCAGCTACAACTGGGGATAGGAGGGCTAATAGGTGGAATATGGTTGCAGGCTCCGGTGGCTTCGAGCTTGTTGATAGGCTTAGGTTTGATGCTGAGATGAGGAGTGATGTTGAGAGCCTCTATGTAAACCTTGTTAAGGCCGGGAGCCCGCCACGTGGTAGGATGGATGTAATACTCTCACCCGAAATAGTGGGCCTATCAGTCCACGAGTCCATAGGCCATCCTAGTGAGGCTGACAGAGTTCTAGGTAGAGAGGCTGCACAGGCTGGTCTAAGCTATAGGAGGGATTACAAGGAGCCTGTTATAGGCAGCTCCCATGTAACAGTATACGATGACCCAACAATACCGGGTAGCTACGGCTTCTACCTATACGACGATGAGGGTGTACCTGCTAGGAGGAGGGTTTTAATAGATAGGGGTAGACTGGGGGAGCTCCTACACAACAGGGAGACAGCCTCAGTCTACGGTGTTGAGAGTAACGCGTCGGCTAGGGCAACGGATTATAGGAGTGAGCCTATAGTTAGGATGGCTAACACCTACATGGCACCAGGAGATTACAGGTTTGAAGAGCTCCTAGAGGGGGTTAAGGAGGGTGTTTACATAAAGAAGTACATGGAGTGGAATATAGATGACTACAGGTGGGTTGCAAGATACGTTGGCCTCGAAGCCTACATGGTAAGGAATGGGAGGCTTGAGGAGCCGGTTAGAGATGTTGTATTAGAGATAAACACTAGGGATTACTATTCAAGCATAGATGCAGTAGGTAGAGACCTGGAATTCTCAGCCGGGACATGCGGTAAGGGGGAGCCACCGCAGCCCATGCCAGTGTGGATGGGGGGACCTCACGTTAGACTTAGAGGGGTGGTTGTAAGATGAGCTCTAGGAGTCTAGCTGATACTATAGTAGAGAGGGTTAGGGGGCTCGTCGAAGAATACATTGTAACCGTTATAGCCAGGGACTCCATAATGGTTAAATATGCTAACGGGGAGGTTACAGTAACCCAGGCTTGGAGGGACTATGTGGTTAGCATCTACATGGCTAAAGCTGGTAGGATATCAGCCTCAACGTTCACCTCTAGGGATCCAGTGGAGGCTGCTGCAAGAACTGCAACTCTAATAGAGAAACTTCAACCCTCACCGCTATACGCTCCCCTACCCCAGCCTACCGGTAAGCCTTCATCAACAGTAGACCCGAAGGTAAGGGATCTAAGCTTATCAGGGGACGCTGCTAGGCTTGTAGAGGATGTTGATGTAAGTAGGTATGGCGATGTAGCTGGTATGAATAGCTTAGAGTATAGCAAAGCCTACATGATGGGGAGTAACGGGCTTGACGCGGAGTTCGAGGTTACAAGCTTCTCAGGGTACATGAGGGTGTTTAGAGGTGAGAGTAGCGGGCAGTGGGCTTGGGTGTCGACAAGGTACGAGCCGGCATTAGCGTTGAAAGCTATAGATAAAGCTGGAGAGCTAGCAAGCCTATGCTCAACACTACCGCTGGAGAGGATAGCAAGTGGGACGTACAGGGTCCTACTATCGCCTATGGTAGCTGGAAACCTCATGGAAAGGGTGGCCTTCGCTGCCTCAGCGGGCTCCGTAATATTCGGCTTCAGCTTCCTACAGGGTAGGCAGAAGGGAGATGTTATAGCTAGCGGTAAGCTAACGTTAAGAGAGATACCTTTAGACCCCAGCCTACCAGGCTATAGGAGTGTAGATGATGAAGGTGTAGCCACCAGAGATAAAGCTATAATAGAGAGAGGGGTCTTCAAGGGACTCCTACATAACACTAAAACAGCAAAGCTAATGGGCGAGGAGTCCACGGGGAACGCTGGATGGATACTACCGAGAATATTCAACCTTGAAATAGAAGGAGGCTCCCTTAGAGAGGAGGAGCTCCTGGAAGCACTGGGAGATGGAATATACGCTACCAACAACTGGTACACGAGATTCCAGAACTACTTGGAAGGCACGTTCTCAACGGTAACTAGAGATACACTCCTAGTGATAAGGGGAGGTAAGCCTATAGCATGTGCTAGGAGAGCTAGGTTAACGGGGAGGCTCCCGGAGCTCATAGCAAATATAGAGGATCTGTCAAGAGAGAGATGGCCCATACAATGGTGGGAGGTCGACACGCCATTCATAATACCACATGTTATAGTTTCGAAGCTAGGTGTAACAATGGAGGGCTAGCTTGTGTAACCTCACGTTATACATGTTTTAGAATATGTATCTTCTATACCTCCTCTTCCTCCTTCTATACCTCCTTACCTTAGGCTTTAACGCTTCAGCCTCCCTAGCTATCTCCTTAGGTAGGCTTATCCTCCCATGTTTTAGTATACTTGCTACCACCAGCCTCTTATAAGCTTTATACGTCCTCCACGCTGTATTACCACTATGCGATGGGGGATCCCAAGGCCAGGTTCTTAGGCCTAGGATCCCTGCAATGTAGGCTTTAAACGCTCTATCAAGTCCTATACTATACCCTCCTTCGAGCACGGATACCACTGCCCTGGCATTAGATGCTAGGAGCCGGCCTATGTTATAGTAGAATCTTGTCCCAACATTCATTAACACCATCTCGTTATCACCTCTATAGGCGTCAAACCCTGCCGAGACTACTATGTAATCCGGCTTCCACGAGCTTAGTATTGCCTCCACAAGCTCTAGGACATCACCATATATATCGTCACCAGCCATATGAGGTGTTACTATGTTAACTTTGGTTCCAGCTCCTTCACCCTCGCCTACATCCCCAGGGTACCCTGTGCCAGGGTATGATACTGCTGGGTCTACGTGGATATCAACGTGTAGGATGTGAGGGTTACTATAGAATATCTCCTGAGTTCCATTACCATGGTGTACGTCGAAATCTACAACAGCAACCCTTCCATGAGCCGCTAGCACCCCAGCTATAAGGGCTGTCGCGTTCAGCAAACAAAACCCCATACTAGGGGCTCTCATGGCCCTCCCACTCCTCCCAGCGTGGTGGCTTGGAGGCCTACCTAGGATAAAGCTGTTGACACCTCTTAGAGCTAGGATTACAGCTTTTTGGCTTGCACCTGCTAGTCTAGATAGAGCCTTAATAGTCCCTCTCGACACATATGTGTCCTTATCGAGCCATTCGAACTTACGAGATCTAAGGATAGCCTTAACACGCTCAACGTAAGCCTGGTCGTGAACCTTATTGAACACATTGAGGTCGCCTCTAGGAGCCACTCTAACAGCAACCCTTCTCCCGGGGGCGTAGCTAATAACATCAGCTACGCTTTTTAAAGCTATATCGAGCCTCCCAGGGTCTTCGGGGTGCTTCACCGAGCCCGGGCTATGCTCCCTGAAATCATCGTGGTAGAGTACCACTAACCGCCTAGCCATAACCTTATCCCGCTACGCTAACATTAACCCTTAAAACTATAAATCTAAGTAAGACATTTAACCTTTAACGTCATAGAGGTTACCATAAAACGGGGAAGGAAGCTCATGACTCAAGTAATGATAACGCCTATAGGGAGGAGTGTGTATAGAAGATCTTGCCCTAACTGCGGTGGGAGCATAAGCGAGGCTAGGCTAAACATGGGCCTTCCATGCGAGAGGTGTATACCTAAGGCCGTTGAAGGCGAGGTAAGCTTAGAGAGTGTGTATAAAGCCCTCCTAGAGAACAGAACGTTAAACATGTTTAAGGAGGTCTACGTCCTAGAAGGAGAGGCGAGGAGGCTGGCCTGGTTCTTCGAGAAAACCCTAGGATACCCTCCGTGGGGAGCTCAGAGGACGTGGATAAAGAGGTTTGTAAGAGGCGATAGCTTCACAATAATAGCTCCAACAGGGGTTGGTAAGACCACGTTCGGCATAATAGTATCCCTATACCTAGCATGTGTTAGAGGTGAGAAGTCCTATGTAATAGTGCCTACTACAACCCTGGTTATACAGGCTGAGGAGAAGGCTAGGAACTTTGCTTCTAACGTTGCGTGCACTCCGAGGATAGTTGCAGTTCACGGTAGGATGAGGAAGGCTGAGAAGGAGAAGGCTCTAGAGCATATAAAGTCTGGGGGCTTCGACGTGTTGATATCGACAATAGCATTTGCTAGGAAGAACTTAGAGATCCTAGAGGGGCAGAGGTTTAGATTCGTTTTCGTCGATGACGTGGATGCTGTTCTTAAAAGTGGGAGGAGCGTGGATGCTATACTTAGAATAGTAGGCTTCACAGAGGAGGATATAGATGCTGGGCTTAGAATCCTAAACCTTCAAAGGGAGATAGCAAGACTCCAGTATGAGGGCGAAGGTGGTGGTGAGGAGCGTAGGAGGAAGGTTGAGGAGCTTCGTGTAGAGCTGGAAAGGTATAGAGGTATACTGAGGGGTAGAAATGAGGTTTCAAGGCTTATAGTTAGTAGTGCTACCGGAAGACCTAGAGGTTCCAAGGTTAGGTTATTCAGAGTGCTCCTAGGCTTTGAAGCTGGAGGTAGGGGGGATGTAGGTTTAAGGAATGTTGTCGACGCGTACGTAATGCCTAGTGGTAGTGTTGAAGAGGAGGTTGTAAGGATTGTTAAAAGGCTCGGCTCCGGAACCCTAGTCTACGTTCCGCTAGACTCGGGTATTGAGGGGGCTGAGAGGCTAGCTGAGCTACTTAGGAACGCTGGGGTTAACGCTAAAGCCTACCATGCTAGGACGCCATTCAAGGTTCTACGTGAGTTTATGGATGGAGAGGTTGATGTTTTAGTAGGTGTAGCTAACTACTACGGAGCTCTAGTTAGGGGTATAGATCTCCCTAAAAGAGTTAAATACGCTGTTTTCGCAGGAGTCCCAAGGCATAAGTTCTCAGCCGAGATAGGGGAGCCTCACCCAGCTAGGCTTTCAAGAGTGCTCTCGCTACTCTCCGAGGTTAACATTAGCGATGTAGCGGAGAGTGCTAGGAGGTACCTAGCTGAGATGAGGAGGATGCTTAGGAGGTTTAGCCCAGCATATCTACAGTTCCTGTCAGAGAAGGTCCTAGAGGGGGATGTGGAGAGCGGGGGTAGGAGTGCTAGGGTTCTAGCTGAGGCTTATGATTTCGTTAGGAGAGCTCTCGAGGATCCAGAGGTGTGGAGGGAGATAGAGTCTAGGAGCGATGTGGGGGTTATTGTGGAGGGTGGGAGGAAGTACCTTCTCATAGCTGATGTTGCTACATACATACAGGCTAGTGGTAGGACGAGCAGGCTCTACTCGGGAGGTATAACGAAGGGGTTTAGCGTGGTAGTCGTGGATAACATGAACGTCTTCAGAGGGCTTATGGATAGAAGTAGGATTATAGCTGATATAAAGTGGTCTAAGCTTGAGGATGTGCCTATGGATAAGCTTATAGAGGAGATCGAAGAGGATAGAGAGAAGGTTTCCAGAATACTTGAAGGGAAGGTTGTTGTAGGAGAGCTCGTTAAATCAGCACTACTAGTCGTTGAATCACCTAATAAGGCTAGGACAATAGCGTCCTTCTTCGGCCAGCCGAGCGTGAGATTATTCCCTGGAGGGCTCAGAGTATATGAGGTTACAATACACAACCTAGTCTTATCCATAGCTGCTAGTGGAGGTCATGTATTCGAGCTAGTCCCTAGAGCCTCCGAAGAGGATGTGCCAAGCCACCTAGAGGGGGCTGTGGAGGGCGATGTATTCGGTGTTATCTCTATAAGAAGCGATGGGAGTAGGTTCTTCGCCCCAGTATTTTCTAGCATAAAAAGATGCCTAAGCTGCGGCCACCAGTTCACCGATGATAGGAGTACGTGCCCCAGGTGTGGCAGTCCTAGGATTAGGGATTCATTTAACATCATAGAGGATTTGAGGAGGATAGCCTGGGAGGTTGATATGGTCTTGGTGGGAACAGACCCTGATACGGAGGGGGAGAAGATTGGGTGGGATCTAGCACTTCTACTAAAACCGTTCAATAAAAACATTTACAGGCTTGAATTCCATGAGGTTACAAGAACGTCTATACTAAGGGCTCTAGAAGAGGCTCTAGAAGAGCGTAGGGGGCTCAGAGAGAGGCTTGTGGAGGCACAGTTGGTTAGGAGGATTGAGGATAGATGGATAGGCTTCACTCTATCACCACTCCTCTGGTGCTACTTCTGGCCCTACTACTGCAGTGAGCTGAGAGAGAGGGGGGTTTCAATTACGTCTGAAAGGTGCTCGGAACCCTATAACTTTAACCTTAGCGCGGGGAGGGTCCAGACTCCAGCCCTAGGCTGGGTTGTTAATAGGTACGAGGAGTCTAGGAAGGCTACCTACGTCTACACATTACACCACAATGGAACCCCCATACTGGTTGTGAGAGAGGGCGATGTAAGCCCTGTTTTGGCGAGCGAGCTTAGGAAGATTGCTAGAGAGGGGGGCGAGGTTGAGATTGGGGTTTCAGAGGTGTCCAGGGAGGAGGTTACTATTAGCCCTCCACCGCCCTACACCACAGACTCTATGATAGCTGATGCTAGCAGGTTGCTAGGCATGGGAGCACCTGAGACCATGAGGTTAGCTCAGGATCTATTCGAATGGGGTCTCATAACATATCATAGAACGGATTCGACGAGGGTGAGCGAGAGGGGTGTGGAGGTGGCTGAGGAGTATATTAGGAGTAAGTTCGGAGATCTGGCTGAGGCTCTCTACAGACCTCGCAGATGGGGTGAGGGTGGGGCCCATGAGGCTATAAGGCCTGTAAGACCTGTGGATATGAGTACGCTACAACTACTAGTAGAGGAGGGGGCGTTAGAGCTCCCCGGTAGGCTGACCCAGAGGCACCTCAGACTATATGATATGATATTCAGGAGGTTTATAGCAAGCCAGATGAGGGAAGCTGTTGTGGTAAAGGCTAGGTATGCTATAGACTTGCTAGGCCACAAGCTAGATCATAGCAGGATACTGGGGTTTGGAGCCGGAGGTGACGTTAGTAGGGGGTTCACACTCATCTGGGGTAGCGTGAGGGTAGAGGAGCCTCTTAAGCCTGGATATCTAAATGTTAGAGTTAGATTTAGGAGGGTTAGAGCTAAACAGCCTTACACAGAAGGGGAGCTTGTAGAGGAGATGAAGAGTAGGGGTATAGGGAGGCCTAGCACGTACGCTAAGATAGTTGAAACCCTCATCAAGAGAGGCTACGTAGTGCCGTTGAAGAAGCCGAGAGGTTATATTGTTGCTAGTAGGAGGGGTAGGTATGTATTCAAATTCCTAGTAGAAGATCTAGCTGCAGCTTCAGAAGACCTATACGGACGCCTAGCACACCATCTGAGGAGGGTCCCACAGCTCATATCAGAGGAGAGGACGAGAATCCTGGAAAGGCTTATGGACGAGGTTGAAGAAGGTAGGAGAGGGTGGGTTGAAGTTTTAAACGAGATCTATGAGGAGATAGAGGGACTCTCCCTCCCTATAAGGCTTGTCATGCTTAGTGAGAGGAGGGTGCAAGAGGAGGTTCCAGGAGAGCTTAGAGAGTGTTTAGAGAGAGCTAAAAGAGTGTTTGAGGGAGGAGAGGTTTAACCCATGAGGGTGGTAATTGGCGTTATACACGAGAGGGTAAGGTTAGATGCTAAGAGGAGTAATGCTAGGAAGCTTGAGGAGGCTATAGGCAGGCTTATGAAGGCTCACGGTAACGTTGACGTAGTGGTACTACCTGCATACCCCTTCACAGGCCCCCTTTCAGCGTACGAGTCTAGTAAGGTTAGAAGGTTTGTGTGGAGTAATGCTGAGAGGATCTCGGCCGACTCCACTAAATCAAGGCACACTAGCGCGATTACAACAATGTCTAGGTGGAGTTCAGAGTACAACGTCTACATAATAGGGGGGCCAATTGTTGAGAGAGCAGGGCCTAAAATATATCTAACTGTTATAGCGACATCCCCGAAGGGGGAGGTTATAGGGAGGTATAGGAAGATTAGCTTGAATAAACTGGAGGAAGAAGCAGGGATAAGTAGTGGGAGGCTACCAGGTCTAATACGCTTAGAGAAACTCGATGCAACAATAGGGGTCTTCGTAGAAGACGACATAGTATACCCGGAGTTCTTCAGGCTAATGCAAGTGGGGGGTGCTAACATAATACTGGGGTTCGCCCTACCATACCAATCACCCTTCCTCGGAGACGTGAAGCAAATAGGTCCTAACACGTTCTCAATGGATCTTGAGGTCGAGACAAGCTTCCTAATAGCTAGAAGTAAGGAGGTGGGACTACCAATAATACTCGTAGGAGGGGCGGTGGAAGCCAGCGGAAGCAGAGAAAAACTATACATAATGCCCACAATCCCGGTAGAGCCCGATACAGGAGTCGTAAAGGATAAAGTGAAAGGAGTGGAGGATATCGGGGCAAACCTAGTAGTAGAGGTGGATACAGCAATAAGTAGACCGCGACCGCTGGGAAACATAGACTATATAGCGCTAAAAATGATGAAAACAGCAAGCCTAACCCTCCTAGAACGAGATCAAGACCTCTACTAAACCACCACTTACCAACACACCACCAGCCCTCCACTCCTCAGAAGATATTGCAGACCCTAGCTCCTCCCTAGCAAAATTACGTTAGTTACTATTAAAGGTTGTTACAGTTTTGTCATCAAATTTAAATATCCATGAATACCTGCAGTTACCTTAACCTAACTATCACTAGGTGTTTCTAGGTTTAAAACCCCACCACGTAGAACACGGTGGTATTCAAGCCTCTGAGCTTGTAATTACTAGGTGGTGACCCTAGGTTTCCGAGATCTATAGGGCTGTGAGCCCCTGGTGGCAGGATGGGGGGCTGTTGCGGTGAAGGGTCTTACGCTGTGCCGTTGGAAGGCAGATGGCCGGTCATGAAGCGCCGGTGGTCGACTGTCTGCTGAGAGATAGCTCTTGGTAGTTCTGCTATTAGCTCTTCCGCGTTTCCTATGTTGTGCGCGTTTCTCTAGTTGTCCGGTGCTTAGGATGTTGTCTAATGTGTTTTCCAGCCTTTTTATTCCGCTCTTTAACTCTGTTAAAGATATTTAAGGCTCGTTTTACATAATAAACATGTGTAAGGTGTTAGGGGTTGAGTGTGAATATTATAAAGAGGCGTGTTCAGAAGCTAGGGGGTTCGAGTTTAATTGTGACTCTACCGAAATCCTGGGCTAAGAAGCTTGGTTTAGATGTTGGTGATACTCTCGTCATAGTTGATGAGGGCAGTCATTTGAAGATATTCCCACCGGATTCTAGTATGATTCAGGTGGCTGAGACTATTAGGTTGAAGGTGCCTCAGCATCTTCTTGAGACGGGTCTAACCCACCTCATTGAATGCCTCTATGTTAAAGGTTATAAGAGGTTTATAGCTCAGCTACCTCAAAGCGAGTCCTCAGAGACTGTGTTAAAGCTTATTGAGGAGGCTAAGAGGAATCCTAAGGTTAGAAATGTTAATGTAGGGTTTAACGAGATAGTGGTCTCCTTCGATGGGGTTGAGGCTGAGAATCCCTTAAGGTTCATCAAACAATATAATACTAAGATCCAGGAGCTAATGGATGTGGTGGAGCAGGCTAAGGTGAGACCCGTTAACCCCGATGTAATAGAGAGGTTTATCGTGGAGACCGTGGATCTAGCTAAGACCATAGGTAGGACTTTGAGGAAACACGGATTAACAATATGCGAGGCCGACTCAGTAGATCCGAGTGTGGCAGCACCCCTGGTAATGATCCCTCAAATGCTGGAACACGTTTACCGGGAGTTGTTGAAACTCGATGAGACACCAGCAGATATGGTGAGAAAGCTGAAAACAGTGCTCTTTGAAACGTTCGGAGGACTATCTAATAAGAGTAGTAGAAGGATAGCCATGGCAATGAGGCAAGCAGAGGAGCTAAGAGTAGAAGCTGAAAACACCATAGCATCGAAACCTGAACTATCTAAGCTAGCAGGGCTAATTGTAGGTATAACATTAATGGTGAAGAATATAGGAGAATCAACAATATGCGAAAACCTATCGAGAGAGTAACATAGCTAGTAAACTTTAAAATCGCCCGGGGAAAGCAGAAGTACAAGGGCGGTGAGCGAGCTTAACTTAGCTAAGACCCGGATGCAGTGGAATCCGGGAGGCGAGCCCCCTCAGGCTGTTACAGAGCTGACGGTAGATTTAAATAGCTTTAGATAGCTGTA
>JAJHQN010000058.1 GCA_020833325.1 Desulfurococcaceae archaeon
AGCCTTAATCCCTGTAATAGGGTTTATGGAGGAGGCCTACTGGAGAGGGTACTTGCAGGAAACCCTTGTAGTGAGGAAGCTTAGAGTTAACTGGGCGCTCTCCACAATACCCTATGCTCTAGTACATGTAACCTCAGGGCTTGCTATACTAGTTCTAGCTGCATGGGTTGTGGGATTGGTGCTCGGATTCACCGCTAGAACTCAGGGTCTATCAGCATCCATTATAGCTCATGTACTGTGGCTCTACCTAGTGTTATACGTGTTACCCACGTATAGGATATTATAAACTCTAATATGGGGTTAGGGCTTCATGAGGGTCTATGTTGTTTAACATTGTACCCCCCATGAATGCCCTTGGGGTTTAAACATTACACTCCTACATAGGATAATATCAACCTATGCAAATCCTGTGTAAAACTTGGAATGGCGGAGAGAGGCTAAAGAGGAGCTCCACCCTCTAGGCTGGTACGGGTAATCATGAGAATTGAGATAGCTTCCGAACCCCTTGGTGTAGGGCTTAAAGTATTAAGCTTTGGGTATAACTCTGGGGTTTTGGTGGTTGAGTTGAAGGTATACCTGGCGGCAGTGCCTTTCGGGGTTTTCGCTATTGGTGAGGACGGGAGTGTTGTGGATTTCGAGTTGTACCCTAAGGGTGTTGATGAGGCTGTTGAGGAGGCGTTGGCTATAGAGAGGGGGGAGGCTCCTGCGAGCATGTCCAGGCTTCTTGAGAGGCTTAGGGGTAAGGTTTCCCTTGTAGTTGTTGAGGATAACGATCTTGCTAGGAGTGTTTCAGGTTTTGGTTTTAATGTTTCCGTGACCCCTGCTGATGTTGTTTTCAGGTCGTTTAGATCTAGGCTAGCAGAGGTTGCTGTTGAACACGGGTTTGTAGGTAGTGTTGAGGAGCTCGCTAAGTGGATGTACTCGATGCAGGTTGAGTATACTAGGAGGAAGCTTAGGGGGGTTGCCGCTAAGAGGGATATGCTGGCTGTGCAGGCTATAAGGGCTATAGATGATATAGATAAGACTATTAACCTCTTCGCCACCAGGATAAGGGAGTGGTATGGTGTCCACTTCCCGGAGCTCGACGAGCTTGTTAAAGAGCACGAGGATTACATTAGGCTTGTAGCGGAGATAGGACATAGGGATGGCATTACGGTTGAGAGCCTTGGGAGGATAGGATTTAGCGAGGCTAAGGCCTCCAAGATAGTTGAGGTTGCATCCTCCAGCGTAGGGGCAGATCTATCGGAGCACGACGCGGAGGCCATAAGGACCCTGGCTAGGATAGTATTAGATCTATTCCAGCTTAGGAAAACCCTAACATCATACCTAGACGAGATTATGAGCGAGGTGGCTCCAAACATTACAGCCCTCGTAGGCCCCCTACTAGGGGCTAGGCTCCTAAGCCTTGCAGGTAGCCTGGAGAGGATGGCCATGCTCCCCGCTAGTACAATCCAGGTTCTGGGTGCTGAGAAGGCGTTGTTTAGAGCTTTGAGAACAGGGGGGAGACCTCCTAAACACGGTGTTATATTCCAGTACCCAGAGATACATAGGAGTCCTAAGTGGCAGAGGGGTAAGATAGCCAGGGCTCTAGCTGCGAAGCTAGCGTTAGCAGCTAAGGTAGACGCCTTCACAGGTAGGTTTGTAGGGGATAAGCTTAGAGAAGAGCTACAGGCTAGGATAGAGGAGATTAAGAAGGTTTACGCTAAACCACCGGTTAGGAAGGAGGTTAAGGAGGCTAAACCCAGACCGCCTAGGAGGGAAGCTAGGAGAGGAGCTAGGAGGAGGTGAGCGTGTTGTCCGAGGTTGTAAGGGTGGAGGAGCACGGAGAGTGGAGGGGGGTCTACGTAGTGGAGCTTAGCGATGGAAGCCTTAGGATAGCCACGAGAAACCTAGTGCCGGGTCAGAGGGTTTACGGTGAAAGGCTTTTCAAGTACGAGGATGTAGAGTATAGGGAGTGGAACCCCTATAGGAGTAAACTTGGAGGAGCACTCCTTAAGGGTTTACTGGAGCTCCCGGTGAGGGAGGGTGATAAAATACTATACCTCGGCATTGGGAGCGGGACTACGGCTAGCCATATAAGTGATATCATAGGGTGGAAGGGTATCATATACGGGGTTGAGTTTGCACCTAGGGTTATGAGAGATCTTCTAGTTGTAGTGAGGGATAGGAGGAACATATATCCTATACTAGCTGATGCGAGGTTCCCGGAGAAGTATAGACATTTGGTGGAGTTGACAGATGGGATATACGCTGACATAGCCCAACCAGAGCAGGCAGCCATAGTAGCTAGGAACGCCTCTCTATTCCTAAAGAGCAACGGCTACCTACTACTAGCCGTGAAGGCTAGGAGCATAGATGTAACCCTTGAGCCTAGCGAGGTCTATAGGAGGGAGGTTGAGGTTTTGAAGACAAGCGGGTTCAGGATAGTTGATGTAGTACACCTAGACCCCTTCGACAGAGACCATGCAATGATATACGCTAGGTACGAGGGAGGGTAGTCTAAGCTCCCAGCCTGGAGGCCCTCCTTATGGGGGAGAAGATTAAGAAGGCTGTCGAGAGGAAATATGTTGAGGATAGTAGGAAGCTCTCCCTCTACTGGCCGGCTGAAACTATAACCATATACGATCTATCCTTAGGCAGAAAGTTTATCAAACTACACTCAGGAGACCTACACGAGTTCGATGAAGGTGAGGTGGGGAGGCTCCTGGAGATCACGCCAAAGTACTACTGGAAGCTCATGAGGATCCCTCTAATGCTAAGATACTATAAGGAGGAGGATGGAACGGTTAAGCTAAGCGTAGAGGGTGGGGTGTGGCAGGCTAGGCTTGCAGAGCTCCTCCTAACAGGGGAGGTGTCCTCGGAGGGGTTGAAAAACCTGTCCTTAAACCAGTTCTCAAAACTAGTATCTAGGTACAAGACCTTGGTGTTCGTAACGCTAGCAACCTAGTGTAGTTTAAAAGGTAGAATCCTAGAATATGTAATATCAAGGTGTAGGGTCTAGTGTATAAGAGGATGTTCATAGGAGATGTGCTAGCTAAAGCAGGTGATCTAGAAGGATCGAAGGTTAGAGTTTGCGGTTGGATCCATAGGATAAGGGATTTAGGTGGCGTTAAATTCGTCATAGTAAGGGATAGGACTGGTACGTTGCAGACTGTGTTTAAGAAGAGCGAGTTAGGAGAGGAGGTTCTAGAGGAGTTAGAGGGTTTAAGGGAGGAGTGTGTTGTGTGTATTGATGGAATGTTGAGGAGAGCTCCTACCAAGGAGGGGTTCGAGGTGGCAGCCTCCTCTCTAACACTACTATCAAGGCCTCTAGAACCCCTACCCTTAGAGGTGCACAGCTCTCTTAAAGCTGGGCTTACAACCAGGCTTAAGTACAGGTGGCTTGACGCTAGGAACCCGTTAGTCTCCGGGATTTTCGTTTTAAAAGCTTGGGTTGCTAGGAAGTTCAGGGAGTACTATTCAAGCCAGGGGTTTGTGGAGATATTCACACCTAAGATAGTGGCTTCAGGCACGGAGAGCGGGGCTAACGTTTTCCCAGTACTATACTTCGATAGGGTAGCATACCTAGCTCAAAGCCCCCAGTTCTACAAGCAATTCGCAGTAATAGCTGGTTTTGAGAGAGTCTACGAGATAGGCCCTGTGTTTAGAGCTGAACCACATCATACTGTAAGGCATTTAAACGAATACCACTCCCTAGACATAGAGGTTGGCTTCATAGAGTCATATCATGATGTGATGGACTACGTTGAAGGATTCTTCAGAAAGCTAGCAGAGGATCTAAGGGAGGTGGAGGACGTGCTCGAAGCCCACCAGGCACCGAGAATAAGAATACCGGAGTCGGGGGCCCCTAGGATACCTATAAGGAAGGCTTACGAGATACTTGAATCTGAGTACGGTAAGAGAATACCCTATGGAGAGGACCTAGACCCTGAGGGGGAGAAGCTCCTAGGCTCCTATGTAAGGGAGAAATACAACTCAGACCTTGTATTCGTAATAGACTACCCGTGGCGTGTAAGACCCTTCTACGCCATGAGGAAGGATGACGAGCCGGAGTGGACGTACAGCTTCGACCTGTTATTCAGAGGCTTGGAAGTGGTAACAGGAGGGCAGAGGGAGCATAGGTATGAGAGGCTAAGAGAGAACCTAAAAGATAAGGGGTTGAAGGAGGAGGAGTTCCAATACTACCTAGAATTCTTCAAACACGGAGCACCACCACACGGAGGGGCGGGAATGGGGTTAGAGAGGATAACAATGCAAATACTAGGATTACAGAACATAAGGGAAGCAAGACTACTACCAAGAGACACAGAGAGGATAACGCCATAGACTATCGTTACACAATTAAAGATTATAAACCTAAACTAACACCCATATGAGAGGAGAGATAGACTTGAGCTTAAGGCTAAAAAAGAGGTTTCTAGAGCTCCTAGAAAAGGACCCGGAGTTCAAGTACACCGTTGCAGGCTACATAGGCTTATACGAGATACTCAAAAGGCTAGACGAGCACGGAGGAGCAATAAAAGAGCTACAGGAAACGATAAAAAAGCAGGGAGAAGCAATTAAAGAGCTACAAGAAGCAGTAAGAAAACTGGGGGAAGCAGTAAAGGATCTACAAGAAGCAGTAAGAGATCTTAGTACTAAGGTGAATGCCATAGGCAATAGGTATGGTGTTGTAACCGAAGAAGCGTTTAGATCTTCAATAAGGTATCTCGTCGAGGATCTCCTGAAACTATATAAGGTTGAAAGGTGGATTTACTATGATAGCGAAGGCCTAGTCTACGGCCGTCCTTCTGTGGTGGAGGTGGACATGCTTATCAGGGATGGAGAGCGCATACTAGTTGAGTATAAGGCGTATGCAGATAAATCTGATGTTGCGGAGCTCGGCAACATAGGGAAGCTGTACGAGAAGGTAACCGGGGTTAAACCTCGACTGCTACTCGTAGCTCCAACAATAAAAATGAGGGCTAGGAGTCTAGCTGAGGAGCTAGGAGTAGAGCTGAGGGGGTCCATAATTGACTAGGGTTAACGCTGCGTACAGTTGAGATTCTAGCATCTTCTCTGAAGCACTTCAGCTATCCTGCTCCTAAGCTCCTCTCCGTTCCTGAAGTCAGCCCAAGCTCTTATGAATGTTACATCTCCCACTCTCTCCTTCACCCCTTTAACGTGTATCTCTCTATCATCCACATATACTATCCTGCATGGTTTAATTTTGTAGCCTCTACTCTCAAGATCCCCTAGTATCTTGGAGGCAATTAAACCCTTATCAGGGTGGTCTTCGATCCCAAGGTAGTCGAATAGGCCTAGGAGGTTGAAGGCCTTCAAAGCCTCTACTGCAACCTCCGGTATGTTCCAGCTTAGTGCTATAACGAAGCCACCGCTCCTCTTAGCCCATCTAGCCACTTCAACGATATCCTTGTAGAGTCTAACGGTAACCCCTCTGGAATCCACTATAGCATCCTCCGAGACCCTCTTAAAGGGGGGCTTCAGCGATGATATGTCAAGGTGGTCCCACAGGGTTCCATCGAGGTCTAGGAGGAGCGCCCACGGCTCCTGCGAGCTCAACTCCAAACACCGTCAATCAAACTCTCATAGTAAAGCTTAAATAGGGGTACCTAGTGTATAAAATGTTTGGTGATGCGGTTGAGCCAATGGCTAGCCCTCTAAAACCCCCTAGGGGGAGGGCCTCTCAGAGCGAGGGTCTCGTACCCGAGTTCTGGTATAACATCATCCCAGACCTCCCGAAACCACTACCTCCACCACTACTCCCAGACGGTAGGATTCCTCCTAGGGAGATGTTTGAGAGGTTATTCGCTAAGAGCCTTGTGGAGCAGGAGCTTAGTAGTGAGAGGTTCATAAGGATACCTGAAGCTGTAAGGGATACTTTGATCAGCCTGGGTAGGCCTACGCCATTGCTTAGAGCTAGGAGGTTGGAGGAGCTCCTAGGCACGAAAGCTAGGATCTACTATAAGTACGAGGGCGTCCTACCAACTGGAAGCCATAAGGTTAACACTGCTATAGCCCAAGCCTACTATAATAGCATTGAGGGTGTAGAGAGGCTTTCAACAGAGACTGGTGCTGGCCAGTGGGGTTCAGCTCTATCACTTGCAGGAGCCCTCTTCAAGCTCAAGGTCAGGGTTTTCATGGTTAGATCTAGCTACGAGCAGAAGCCTTACAGGAGGGTTTTAATGGAGCTCTACGGAGCTGAGGTCGTAGCGAGCCCTTCGAGGCTCACCAGGGCTGGGCTTAGCGTGCTTGAGAAGGATCCAAACCACCCCGGGAGCCTGGGTATAGCTATATCAGAGGCCATAGAAGATGTACTCTCAGATGAGAAGGCTAGATATAGTCTTGGTAGTGTTCTAAACCACGTGCTCCTACACCAGACCGTTATTGGATTAGAGGCTTTAAAACAGTTGGAGGAGCTTGGAGAGGAGCTTCCAGACTACGTTATAGGGTGTGTTGGAGGGGGATCCAACTACGCTGGCCTCGCATACCCATTCCTAAGGTTTAAGCTTAGCGGTAAAAAGAAGGATATGAGGTTCATAGCGGTAGAGCCTAGAGCATGCCCATCGCTAACCCGCGGTCTCTACACATACGATTATGGTGATACAGCTGGGCTGACACCACTACTCAAGATGTACACCGTAGGTCATAGGTATAGGGTTCCACCAATACACGCTGGAGGCCTGAGATACCATGGTGACGCACCATCACTATGCCTTCTAGTATCAGAAGGCCTTGTAGAGGCTAGAGCTTACCATCAAAAAGAGGTTTTCGAAGCGGGAGCTACCTTCGCCAGAACAGAGGGGATAGTACCCGCTCCCGAGAGTGCACACGCTGTAAAAGCAGCAATAGACGTAGCCCTTGAGGCTAAGAGAAGTGGGGAAAGCCCAGTCATACTATTCAACCTCAGCGGCCACGGCCTCCTAGACCTACAAGGCTACCTTGAATACCTGGAAGGCAGGCTGGTGGACTACGAGCCAGCAGAGATAGACCTCTCATACCTGCCCAAAGTGAATGTTAGGTGAAATGAGGGTAACTGCTATGAGCTCAGGGGTAGGCGTGTTAACAAGCTATAAGGCTAGAGATGAGGAGAACCCTCCTAATAGTATAATGGTGAAGCTAGCCTTCCTTAACCCTTGGACGTTAAAGCCCCATGAGAAGTACATTGAGGCTAGAGTTGCTGAGGTGAGGGAATCCATAGTGAAATCCAGGTACCTCGTTAAACCCTTAATAGTCGATGAGAACACGTTAACAGTCATAGACGGGGCTCATAGACTTGAGGTTTTGAAAAGACTAGATGTTTCAAAGGTTCCAGTCTTAGCAGTAAACTATTTAGAGGAGGATGAGATTAGAGTTGAGAGGTGGATTAGAGTCTATAGAGGTTCTAGTGGAGCTCTAGAAGAACTACTTAAGCTGTTGAAGAGCGAGATTCCCGGTAGTGTTGTCAGGAAGAGTGACACAATAGTGTACAGAGTTCACGAGGTGGAAAATCCAGCTAGTGTATACTGGTTACTTGGGGATACAGAGGGTTACCTTACTGAAATCACCTTAAGCTTCACAAATGAAACGCCAAGAAGGCCTGGTAGAGCACTTGTGCTCATACCCCCCAGGCTTGGTAAGAGGGATGTTGTTAAAGCTGCTGTTGAAGGTAAGTTATTCCCACCTAAGACCACTAGGCATATTACGGTGTTGAAGAGGATAATGTTGAGGACGAGGCTCTCAGATCTTTTCTAGGATTAGTAGTGTAGTGCTTGCTCTCTCCTCTCCCTCTCCTTCCTACACGGTATTGCTATCACAGCTACGGGGGGTCCTTTCTCTTGCCTTGCTATCACCAGCACTACTCCTCCAACCCCTTCCACGTGTGCTTCGTGGAATTTCATGTTGAGATTTGTGTTTGATAGGAGTAGTTCTACCACTTCTGGATTATGTATTTCCGTAGATCCCACTTTTATTATACCTTGTTGTTTGACTGTAGCCTCCTCTAATGCAGGCCCTGATGCTTCTGTGAGTTTAGCTATGTTGTGCTCTCCAGCTGTTAAGAGTATGCATTCGTTCACAGCTATTAGAGGCACAGGTCCTCTTCCCGTCTCAGCTACTAGGAGTGATAGTTGCGTGTAATGGCATGTTATGTGGCCGCTGTCAACATCTATAGCTGGGTGTATTGATAGTAGGTCTTCTAATAGTGTTGATGGAACCTCGCCTTTCTCCTTAAGATTGATCTTTATGGTGTTCAAAGCTCGCCACCTAAATCTTCATATTAACCTTGTGTGAGTAAACTTTATTAACTATATGTTGAGCTGTAGTTGTAGGGTTTAGCTTATGGGCTTGGCCGGTCTTAGGATGTTAGGTTTAATCCTTATACCCCTCATGGTAATACATGGTCTCCCGGTTGTTACTGTTGAGGCTCAGGGTGGGGAGTGTAGTCTAGCGGTAGCAGCTGTATCCTCTTCAGGTGAGGGTGTTATGAGTAGTTTAACTGTTAAAGTGAAACCAGGCTCGGGCCTCATATTCGTCTCAGTGAATCCAGCTGTTGAGGTTGACGTGCAGGGTGCTGCTAGGATAGCTGTTCTAACAGCTTCAATTGTAGGTGGCTTTAACCCCCTAGTCTACGATTTCTACTTCATACTAAACTCTCCAGCTATAGTAGTTGGAGGTCCTAGTGCTGGAGCGGCTATGGCGTTAGCAGTGCTCCTAGCGGTTAAAGGCTTGGAGTGCCGGGGGGACTACGTTGTAACCGGGATGATAAACCCTGATACCACCATAGGCCCTGTGGGTGGTTTGAAGGAGAAGCTTGAAGCCGCGGCAGCCTCTGGAGCTAAGACCTTCATAGTACCCTTAGGGCAGTCTAAGTACACCTACTATGAGAGGGTCTTAGTGCGTAGAGGCCCCTTCACCTTCGTGACCGTAAGGCCTGAGACTGTTGATTTAAAGAGCTACGGGGAGAAGCTGGGGGTGGCGGTAGTTGAGGTTGGAAGCCTTGCAAGCCTATACTCGATGGTATCAGGGGAGGGGGTGGTGTATGCTAGGGGTGGTTTAAGGGACATAGATGGTTTGAGGGGGGCTGCTGTCAAGGTTATAGAGCAGGCTGAGAACCTGCTAGGGGTCTTGGAGAGGTATAATGCTAGAGGTGATATTGTTAAGGGTGCTGTTAGCGAGTTGGATAGCGCTAAGAATATGCTAAGACAGAGTGGGAGTAGTTATGCTGCCTTACTCAAAGGTGTTAGGGCGGCCAGCCTAGCCCAGGTGGCGATCTGGAGTATAAGGGGTTTCGATATAGATGCTGTGTACGCCAATGTGACCCGGGAGCTTGAGGAGTTTAACACCATCTACGAGGGCCTGGAGAGCTTAGATCTCGGGGTCTTAGAAGTTAAAGGCCTAGCTTTCCTGCACGCTTGGAGTGCCGGGATGCTACTCAACACTACGTACTCCAACATTAAAGGTAGGGGTTTCGCTACCTTGGAGGAAGCTCTTAGCATAGCTAGATCGCTCTGGGAGGTTAGAGCTGCCAGGCTTATACTAGGTGAAGCTAAGCCTAGTAATGTAACCGTCGACATGGAGCCTCTGAAGGCTGTATCAAGTTACCTGGTGGCAACAGCTAGGAGTGTTGCAGCGTACTCAACCCAGGTTTTTAGCGAAGCTAATATAGGCAATCCGCCTGAGGAGGCGGTAATGATGGCTGTATCTGCTAGCGTGACAAAAGATCCCGTGGCATCGCTATTCCTAGCATCGAGATCCATGGCCATCATAACCTCGGCTATACATAGCAGCTTCACAGCAGGAGCTAGTACGTTCAATGAAACAGCCGGGCTAGCGTTAAACCTAGCCCTTAAATCAAATAGCACTCTAGCTCAAACACTGTTAAAAGCATCCCTAGACCTGGGAGACCCCCAACTCCTAGTAGAATCTATAATGATAAGCTGGGCAACGATAACATCTAGGAACCTTGAGGAGCCCCAGAAACACGAACCACAACCACAGATAATAACAGCACCCATAGGCAAAACAGGCAATGAGACTCAACAAATCAGGGTACAGAAGGTAATACAAACCATACTAGAAACCTCGATCTGGTCACTAGCAATAGCAACAATACTACTAGCACTCATAACAATAACAACATTCACCATATACAGAAGGCTAAAAGGTGGAACCACAACCTAGAAACAAGAGGATACAACATAAGACGAGGGTAAAAGTATTAAACCCCAAACACAATAATACAACCTAGGCTGAGGGCCCGTAGCTCAGCCCGGTAGAGCGCCCGGCTCATAACCGGGTGGTCGGGGGTTCAAATCCCCCCGGGCCCACCACCCCTAGAAACGACAACCACATGCCCGGCAGGATCCTCATGACCCCCTCCCCGCATCCCTGGGAGGCCCTCTAGGCCTC
>JAJHQN010000059.1 GCA_020833325.1 Desulfurococcaceae archaeon
TGGTGCCGCGGCCGGGATTTGAACCCGGGTCACGGGCTCGAGAGGCCCGCATACTGGGCCTGGCTATACTACCGCGGCTCCAATATTCATATCCTCTCCTTGTCTAGGTTTTTAAGCTTTGCCTTATCCTTGAGGTGCTTGCTGTTAGTATCTCATATGCTATTATAAGTTGTACTATGTCTAGGTTGATCACCGATCTCTCGCCCCACCTCTCTATTATTAGTAGGGGGAGTACTATTGGGTTTGAATAGTAAGATGTTATCGCTCCTATGTGTAGCCCTAGTGTTAGCATTAGGGGTACCCATCTAGCCTTATGGTATGTTATTGATGAGATTAGATAGGCTATAATACCTCCTACCACCATGTATGATGAGAGCTCCGGTCTCCCGTTTAGGCCTAGTATCAAGCCTAGTGTTAGGGCGGCTAGAGCCACCAGTATATAGGCTAGGAGCGTTTCTAAACCCGGTCTCCCGCTCTCCCCAGCTTCACCCATGCTAACACTCTCATCACCCGGTTGCACCCCCTTTACCCCTCCCAGCTTCTGGGTTTGAATGCTTTTCATCCTGGGACTCCAAGTTATCCCTCTACATGAATAACTTTTAAGCGTTGATCTTAATAGTGTATTCTAACATAGGATAGGATTATAAGGGAGTGAGCACCCACTACACTGTGGCTCGGGGTGTTCGGGTTTTGAGCAGTCAGCTGAAGCCTAGGATCAGGGAGACTAGGTGGGATCACAGGGTTCGGGAGGTGGAACTTTTAAAGCTATGGGAGGCTGAGGGTCTCTACAAGCCTATTATTGATCCTAGTAGGAAGTTCATTGTCATAGACACACCCCCACCTTACGCTAGCGGTAAATGGCATGTGGGTGGGGCTTCTCACTTCGCCCAGATAGACATGGTTGCTAGGTATTTTAGGTTGAAAGGCTACAATGTGATAGTCCCCTTCTACGCTGATAGGAATGGGTTGCCTGTTGAGGTTCAGGTTGAGAAGGCCTACGGGGTAAACGCTAAGGAGATGGCTAGAACCATAGAGGGTAGGAGGAGGTTTCTAGAGCTATGCCGGGAGTTTCTGGATAAAGCTGAGGCTGAGATAGTAGGTGTTTGGAGGAGGCTCGGCTGTAGCTTTGACTACTGGAGGGAGGGTACTGATAGCCCGAGGTATAGGGCTATGACCCAGGCTACATTCATTGAGTTGTATAAGAAGGGGCTTATATACGAGGCTGAGAGGCCTGTGAGATGGTGCCCTAGATGTGGGACCACACTAGCGGAGGCTGAGGTAGAATACGAGGATGAGGAGGGTTCCCTATACTACATCAAGTTTAAGCTAGCAGGACAGGATAAGGATCTCATCGTAGCAACCACCAGACCTGAGCTGCTAGGAGCATGTGCAGCCTTAGCATACAACCCTGGGGATGCTAGGTATAAGGGGCTAGCAGGTTTAAAGGCTGTAGCCCCGATATACGGGCATGAGATGGTTATAGTAGAGCATCCTGCAGCCGATCCAGGGTTCGGCACGGGGCTCATGATGATATGTAGTTATGGCGATGAAGTCGACATAAGGTTGTTTAACGAGCTTAACCTCAAACCAAAAGTCATAGTAGGAGATGATGGTAGGATGAGCCATGAAGCAGGCCCCATAGCTGGGCTCCCAGTGGGAGAGGCTAGGGCTAGGATAGCTGAGCTTTTAAAGGAGCATGGTTCCCTTGAGAAGGTTGAAAGGATACTACACAGGGTTCCAAGATGTTGGAGGTGTAAGACACCACTACAGATAATACATAGGAGGGAGCTCTTCCTGAAACAGCTACAGTATAAAGATGATATCAGGAGGATAGCGGATCTCATGGAGTTCGCGCCTGAGATGCATAAGAGGAAGTTGTTTGAGTGGGTGGAAAACCTCACCATGGACTGGCCTATATCCAGGGATAGGTATTATGGTACGGAGATACCACTATGGACTTGCACTAGGTGTAACTCGAAACTGTTACCGGAGCAGGGTAAATACTATAGATCGTGGGAGGAAACGCCATGGGATAGCTGCCCGGTGTGTGGAGCTCCAAGGGAGTTTATTGTAGGTGATACTAGGGTCTTTGATACATGGTTTGATTCGAGCGTCTCAGCCTTATACGTGACTAGGTGGATGGAGGACAGGAAATTCTATGAGATGGTATCAGATAGCATTCTGAGGCCTCAGGGATACGATATTATAAGAACATGGCTTTACTACACAATACTTAGAGTCTACCAGCTAACCGGTAAACCAGCGTTTAAATGGGTTAGGATAACGGGGATGGGCTTAGACCCTACGGGTAGGCCTATGCACAAGTCCCTGGGTAACATCATAGACCCCGATCCCGTCGTAGAGGAGTATGGAGCTGACGCCTTTAGATTCTGGGCGGCTGTAGCTTCAAGGCTAGGTTATGATTATAGGTTTGATATAGGTAAGATTAAAACTGGGAAGCTGTTCGCCACAAAGCTATGGAATATAGCTAGGTTCATCTCATCATTCCCCTACGAGCCTGATTGGAGCCCTAGGACGCTTGTTGACATAGCGTTTCTAGCGCTCTACGAAGAGTATGTTGAGAGGATAGGTAGGGCTTACGATAGCCTGGATGTCTACGAGCCAGGTAACCTCTTATACGAACTAGCATGGGATGTACTAGCATCTCATTACGTAGAGTTGGTTAAGGAGAGGGCGTACAATAGGGATAATAGGTATAGTGTTGAAGAGCAGAGGTCTGCTTGGGCTACACTACATAGGATATTCAAGGGGATCCTAGTTATGTTATCTCCCATAATGCCGTTCATAACCGATGATATACATAGGAGGCTCTACGGGGATAGCGTGCATAGGCAGTCGTTCCCAGGCGTTGAAATGGATAGAGAGTCTAGGGGGAGGTATGCAGGTGTAGCTAGGATGATAATGGAGGTTAACAGGGCGATATGGGCTTACAAGAAGAGAAACAATATAGGCGTTAGGGAGGGTATCGGGGGAGCTGTTATCCTGGTACCCCAACTACTAGAGAGGGCTGCACTCGACCTAGAGTCGTTGCATAGGACTCCTGTAAGAGTCTACGTGGAGCCGCCCGCCAATGCAGAGAGGCTTGTGGAGGATGTATACATCGTTAGAACTTAATAACACTTAGAGGTTATAGGGTAAAGTGAGGGTAGTAGAGGTATCACCTAAGAATAGGTATGTTAAGGTTCTAGTTGAAAGCGAAGAAGACCTATGGACTCTGAAAACCCTACTCAGACCTGGAGATCTAGTAGAGGGCTGGACTACACGCGATGTGGCCGGCAGACTCGGGGGGGAGAAGGAGAGGAGGTCTATTGTTGTAAAGCTTAGAGTTGAGGGCGTTGAATTCCAGCCTTTCACGGGCAAACTTAGGATCTTCGGTGTCGTGGTTGAGGGGCCTGAGGAGTACGGTGTTAGGGGGAAACACCATTCAATGGTAGTAGCCCCAGGTCATGTTATAAGACTTGAGAGGATGGAGGGGTGGAGTGAGAAGGCAGTTGAGAGGATGAAGAGTAGCGGGCCTAAGGGTAAGGCCCTCATAGTCTCAGTAGACTATGATGAGTATGCTCTAGGCCTACTATCAGCTCACGGTTTCAAAGTACTCTTAGAGGAGAGCTCCGGCTTGCCTGGGAAGGGCGATCCTAGGAGGGAGGAGGCTGTAGAGGAGTATGTGGATAGAGTGGCTAAGGCAATAGTTGAAGCTACAAGGGAGGATGTTAGAGTTGTTGTTGTAACGGGGCCAGGCCACCTTAAACATGTTGTTGTAGAGAAGCTAAGGGGGTCTGCTCCAGCTCTAAAGATTTATGTAGATGAGGCGTCAATGGGGGGTGTCTCAGGCCTTAGGGAGGCCCTTAGGAGGCCTGGCATCCTTGAGTCTCTCAGAGAGTTTAGTGTTGTAGAGGCTGAGGGTGTCTTAGAGGAGTTTATGGGGTTAGTGGTTAGAGAGCCTGAAAGGGTGGCGTACGGGTTGGAGGATGTTAGGAGTGTAGCGTTAATAGGGGCTCTTAGACATGTTGTAGTCCTAGACTCTACAATCTCCAGTCTCGATGATAATGTTAGAGCGGATGCTGACATGATACTATCTAAGGCCGAAGAGGTTAAAGCTGGGATAACCATAGTACCGGAGGACAGCCCTCCAGGTGAGAGGATTAAGAGGCTTGGGGGTATAATAGCTATCCTCAGATACCCGGTACCATTGGAAGCTAGACGGCTATCAGGGTGACTGTCCTTCTCACACCCTCAATAGCCCTAATGCTACTAACAATAGTCTCAAGAGCTTTCATGGAGTCAACTTCAACCCTAACAACTATATCGTACTCACCATAAGTTATCCTAGCCTCGGTAACAGCCCTGTTAAACCTCCTTATAATCTCGTCTCTAACATCGTTCTCAACCCCTACTTCGACGTTGACAAGTATATAAGCTACAACAGACCTACTAGCCAATCCACCCACCTTACACTCTCACTCTAGAAGCATGTAGACAGACTTTAAATAGGTTTACCTCCCAATGCTCAAACCTCCTTGAAACCTGAACCCCACCTTAACACTCTTAGGATACAATGAACTCTTCTAAGCTAACAGCCTCCGGTAGCTAATCTTATAAAAGCTCCTAGCCTTAATAATATTGATGGTGCCCTGGGATTGGAGAGTAGTAGGCGTGAGCCTGCTGGGAGAGAGCGTGTGTCTAGGTTAGTGGACATCATACCCCCAGCTTCAGCGCTTAAGGAGACTAGAAAGGTTCTTAGAGAGAAGAGGGTTAGGATTAAATACGATCCCTCAGTTAAGCCTGACTCTGCTAAGTTGAGCGGTGACCTGGCTAGGGCGCTTGGTATAGTTGATAGAGTTGAACTAGTTGTAGCTGGTAGGGCTAAGTTTGTGTTAAACGCCATAGTAGATGAGGAAGTTGAAGCTGATAGAGTTCACGTTAACCCCGATGTTATGAGGGAGGAGGGCGTATCAGATAATAGTATAGCTACTATTAGAGCCTATAGTGGGTCGCTTAGAGTAGGCACTATAACTAGGATGTGAGATGGGGTTTGACGAAGGCAGGCCCTATAATAGATAGGATAGTCCACATATTCCACGACCATGTGAACCTCCTAGAGGATGCACGAAAGGGGATAGCTTTAACGAGGGCTTTGAGAGGCATTAGGGTAGACGAGGTTGTAGAGAGCCTCCACAAGCTTAGATTAAGTAGAGCTAGGCTCCTAGAGGAGTTAAAAGCCCTTAAGGGGGTTGAGCCTCTCGATGAGGGAGAGTTAGAGGATCTAGTAGCACTCCTAGGCTACTATGTTGAGGCAGCATACGCTAATGAGCTGGCAGTATTATCCGAGGCTAAGAGCCTTGTTGACGTTGAAGGGGACCTGGCGGACCTTGAGGATTTGAGGAGGGAGGCTAAGGCGGTTATGTCAATCCTGTTGAGTAGGCGGGCTGACCGGAGCTCCCAGGTCTTCTAGTCTCGCACCTCTAAGGAACCTTCTAAGCGCATCCACAACCTTAGTCTTATCCACTCTAACTTGCCTCCACGTATCCCTATCCCTTAACGTTACAGTCCCATCCTCTAGCGTCTGGTAGTCTACAGTTAGAGCTGCTGGAACCCCTATCTCATCCGCCCTAGCATACCTCCTACCAATACTACCGCTCTCATCGTATAAGACTGTGAAGCCCTCCTCAACAAGGTATCTATATAGTATTCTAGCTTCTCTAACTAGGTTGTCGTCATTCTCTAGTAGCGGTAGTACTACTGCTTGAACTGGGGCTACATCCCTTGGAAACGCCAGGATAACCCTGCCATCTCTCTCCCTATAAGCATACTCCATTGTTACATAGGCGACTCTATCAACCCCATATGATGGTTCTACAACGTGTGGTATTATCTTCTCCCCGCTAATCTTCTCCTCAACCTCGACTACCTTGACAGCATCTCTCGGCACCTGGTAACCTTCTACTAAGACGAAACCCTGTTCCTCAAGCTGCTCTTGGACATCCTCAGGCTTAGAGCTTAACAGCGCCTCCGCTATTCTAAGAGCTTTATCTCTAAACAGTCTACCTAGAACGCTCTTATCCACCACAACCTTCCTAGTTTTAACCACCAAGGGCTCCCTGTATGGTTTGAATACCGTTAAATCAGCTTTACTATACTGCATGTGCCTCGTTAGATCGTACTCACCTCTATAACTGTGACCTGCAACCTCAATCCAACCCCACCTAGAGACTTTAACCATCTGATCGAAGGTTTGCGATGAGTAGTGAGCTCTCTCATGAACCCCCTTCTCGTGGAAGTACATAGCCTGAGGTGGGATGCCGAGACTCTCCATAAACTCCTGGCCTACAGCCATCCAGTACCCGAGACACTTATCCACTATCACCCCGCTCTCCACAGCCTCCTCCAAGGTGAACCACTGAGGCTCCATCCCTTTAACCCTCATATCGTATGAGAGTAGCCTCATCTTAACACCACTCTTCTCCTCGAAGAACGGGCAACCCCCATCCGGGTCCCTGGGGTCTATGAAGTACTCCATCTCCATTATTGTAAACTCTCTAAGTCTCATCATAGCCTGTCTGGGGCTGATCTCGTTCCTCCCAACCCTTCCAACCTGGGCTATACCTAGAGGTAGCCTCCCCCTCATAGCCTCTAGGACTCTCTTAAAAGCAATGAACATGCCTTGGGCTAGCTCAGGCCTAAGATAGCCTATATCGCTAGCATAAGGCCCTATCTGTGTTTTAAAGAGGAGATTGAACACCTGGATCTCCCCTAGCTCACCACCGTCAACAGGGCATTTGACGCCCTTCTCCTTTATAACCCTGCTTAGCTCCTCAACACTATAGCCTTCAACACTTATGCCTAGAGATTCTTCTATTAGGTGATCTGCCCTAAACCTCCTACCACACCTCAAACACGCGACTACAGGGTCTGTGAAGTGCTCTACGTGACCGCTAGCCTCGAATACAATGCTGGGGGCTATTATAGGGGATTCTATTTCAACTACATACTCCTGATGCCTCCTAACGAAGTAATCTCGCCATTTCTCCACAACCCTATTCTTCAAGAGAACCCCGTAGGGCCCCCAATCGTAGAAGCCTGAGACTCCACCGTATATCTCGTATGAAGGCCAGAAGAAGCCCCTCCTCCTAGCCAGGTCGCTGATCCTCTCGTAGAGGTCGCTCAACCTAGGCTCCACCATTACCTTTAATGGAGGTTGAGTAGAAGCTAATAAGCCTTCAATCTAGGCCATGGGGGAGCCCTGAGGTCTCCCAGGCTCCAACGCTTTAACCTCCCCTCTCCTCATTAAATCTATAAGCCTTAAAGCCCCCTTTCTCGAAAGGAACCTATTGTTATTACCGCAGTATGGAGAGTAAACGCACCTAGGGCATCCATCCTCGCAGTTACAGCTAGATACTATAACCTCAGCTACCTCAACAACCCTTCCAAACCTCTCTAGAACAAGCCTGGAAGCACCATTACCCCCGGGGCTCGCATCGTATATGACAATGTGGCCTGAAGGGTAGCTAACACCGCCTAGATCCGTATCAGCCACCCCTGCTACAGGCCTGGAGGCAGCTATTAGCACGTGTTCTAGAGCATGGTAGGAGCTAATAGCTAGGGTTAGATCGTGTAGCCCCGTATCCGGATACCTTCCCATGAATCCTTTAGTCCAGTAGGACCATTTAAGGGGTTTCTCTAAGGGGATTTCAGCTATTAGAGCTCCTCCAGCCTCCTCCCTCACAGTATACCCTTCAACCTTCAAGGTAACCCTTACATCTCCGTAGAGCAGCTTCACATTATTAAAGATTAGCGAGTCTACAGGTTTAAACTCGTCAACGTCAACTGTGTAGAGTGGCCTAGTGTAGTAGTTAACCTCACGAACTCTCCTAACCTCGGCTTTGAGGTGGTCTAGGTCTATGTTAACTGATATGTAGGGTCTCCCAGCATGATAGTATACGGCTCCTGGGTGTAGGTCTAGGAGGGCTTCGGGGAGCTCTCTGAACCCTATCTCTTCGGGGCCCTCAAATATCCTAACCTGGTGCCCGGTAGACCTAATACCACCTCTACTCTCAAGGAACCCCCTGAGCTTCCTCCGAGCTCCGCTGATTGTGTTAGAGGAGATGGTTATGATACCCTGCTCCCTCAGCTCCTCTAAGGCTCTACTCAGCTCGCCTGGTATAGCGTTAGCCTTTAGAGCCCCCTTCTCTAATAGCATAGCTACTATATGTGTTTTCGCTATCTCAATATTGAATGGTTCTAGGTAGCCTGGTGGCACTTCCTGCTCGAAGTACTCTTTAGGTCTTAGGGTGTAGTAGGCCTCTATAGCGTCATCGCCTAGAATTGTGTAGATTAAACCCTGCCTACCCCTCCTACCAGCCCTCCCAGCCCTCTGTATGTAGCTTGTAAAGCTCTTAGGAAGGCTCGTGAGAACCACAGCGTCTAAGTCACCTATGTCTAAGCCCAGCTCCAGCGTGGGGGTTGCAACGACGGCCCTTAAGACACCCTCTTTGAAAGCCTCCTCAACCTCCCTCCTAAGCTCAGCCTTCAAACCAGCTCTGTGTACTCCAACTCTAACCCCGTAGCTCTTAACAGTAATCCTAGCTAGTAACTCCGCCATCTGCTGTGAATCTGTGAAAGCTAGAACCTTAAGACCTCCCCTAGCTAGGAGAGCTATGATCATCGAGGCCAAGGTCCACCTGCTAGCTCTACTGCATTCAACCATATAGTGTACAGCTACACCCCTCCTACGCCTAGGGCCTAGGATCACGTTAACACTTCTACCGAAAAGCTTCTCACCGAACACCTCCGGGTTGCCTATGGTAGCACCCGAGCCTATGAGCACAGTATCACCTCCAACGTAGCCTAGAAGCCTTGATAGAACCCACCTAACATGGCTACCGAAAACACCGTTGTAGACGTGGATCTCATCTAAAACAATGTACCTAGCTCTTGAGATTAGATCTCTGAAATCCCTTGACAGGGCGAGCCCAAAGTGTATCATATCAGGGTTTGTTACTAGGATATCAGGTGGGCTACTATAGATCCTCCTCCTCTCCTCCGATGGAGTGTCCCCATCGAGGATTGAAATGCTAACACCTAAGCCTGGCTGTGATAGGATTTTAACCCTGGAAACCTGATCTCTGGCTAGTGCTTTAGTAGGGTATACTAGGATAGCGTGGGGCCCGGAGCCCCAACTATCCTTAAACCTCATAATCTCATCCACCACAGGAACCAGGAATGCCTCAGTCTTACCAGTACCGGTCCCAGCTACTATGAGCGTGTCCCGCCCAGACTTAATGGAGTTAAAGGCCTCAACTTGAAACCTAAACAGCCTCTTAATACCATAGCTCTTAAGCGTCTCCGCTAGAAACGGGTTCAAACCAACATCCTCTACGGGAGGCCCCCACTCAGGATCCCCATACTCTTCAACATACCTGTAGACAACCCTACAACCCATCCTCTCCAAGGCAACCTCTACACTCTTAGCCACACTATCCAACCTAGCAGGCCCAAAACTATAACATCGAAACCCACCCTATTAAACATAGGACGTTCCAGAGTGAGGCTAGCAGAGCTAACACCAAGCATGCTATCGAAAGCCCCTTCGCCCAAGGAAGTTCGAAGCCCGGCTAAGACCTCCACAGCTTTCTAGAGTGGCAAACGCTTTTATACCCCTATAGTTACCCTCTTCTTAGGCTTGGAGGTGTTCGGTCGGATGGTTAGTGATAGAGCTATAGGGGTTGGGCTAGTCGTGGTATCTATAATAGTCATACTCGTATACTTCTGGCTTCTCTTCATACCCCCAGGTTGGACAGTACCCTTGCTGAACATTGGGATAACAGAGTTTCTAATAAGGTTAACAGTTATGATAGGGGTTTTAGGGGTCTTCGGCATACTAGCTTGGATCGGCTACACCCTCGCTACAACACCTCCCCCAAAGCCTATAGAGGAGATTGAGAAAGAAATTGAAGAGGAGCTCAAGAAGCTTGAGAAGGAAATGGCCGAGACTACAGCTAAGCCTGAGAGCAAACAGTAATAGGTGTTAAAGAGAAGGCCCCGGAGGTAATAGTTACTAGTAGAACCAGCCTCCTAGAAAACCACTCGTTCAACCAGGCTTTTAAAGCCAGGATACAAGGGTTATAGTTGTAGATAGCATTTCCCCAGACAATCTATCCAACATAAAAACACCACATGAGCTCACCCAGATCTTGGCGCCGGGGGCGGGATTTGAACCCGCGCGGGGGTGACCCCCACCGGCTTAGCAGGCCGGCGCCCTTCCAGGCTAGGCGACCCCGGCTCCTAACTTTATAGTTTTGGCTTCTATGGTTTTAAGCG
>JAJHQN010000060.1 GCA_020833325.1 Desulfurococcaceae archaeon
ATGGAGAAACCTAACGTGTACTGGCTCTCTAGCACAGTTGAAGCTTCAAACATAGCTTTAAAGGTGCCAGGCATTAGGAGGGCTGAGGAGGGCTACATAGTAGGCCCCTACGCCATAATCCTCAAGGAGTCTGTTAGGAGGAGGGTTAACACCCTAATCCTCATGGCAGACTCGTTCCTAGACCTACCTGACCCCGAGGCTGCAGCTGAGATACTAAAAGTCTTAACCCAGATAACAGGTGTTCAGGTACCGGTTGGTAAGCTTATCGAGGAGGGGGAGCTGGTTAAACTTAGGATGAAGGAGTTGATGAAAGAGACTAGGAGCGCGCTAGCCAGGATGGGTAAAGGGTACGAGTATAGAGCTCCGATAATCTATTAGAGGGGTTAAGCCTATGAGCTACTACGACCCCTTTGAAGAGATGAGAAGGAGGATATACAAGGCTGTAAGAGATACCATGAGGAGCTTTGAGAGGGAGTTCGAGGAGGTGGAGAGCTTGATAGAAGAAGTGCTATCAGAGACCAGAGAGTGGGAGAGAATGTTCGAGGAGAGAGTCGAGGAGATAAGAGGAGGCTACATAGAACCACTTTCAACAATAATAGACAGGGGGGATAAGATATTATTGATAGTCGAAACACCCGGAGCAAGACAGGAGACAGTAGAGATCATAGTAACAGAGAGAGCTATAAGAGTAGAAGCAAAACTAGATGAGGAGAGGGTTAGAAGAGCTCTAGGAAGCATAGCCCACACGAGAAGGCTAACAACCATGAAAGGAGAGTACAGACTACCACACCCAGTAGACCCAAAACAGGTCAAGGTAGAGAAGAGAGGATCCAAGGTATACATATGGATACCAAAACTACAACCAACATAGACTAAAAGCATAACTAATAACGCTGAATAACTCATAACACTTAAAACTCCAAACCATAAAATAGTACTCTAGGAGCCGGGGTGGCCGAGCGGCCTAAGGCGACGGGCTTGAGACCCGTTGTCCCCCTGGGGACGCGCGGGTTCGAATCCCGCCCCCGGCGCCACCGGGGCCGTAGTCTAGCCTGGCTAGGATGCGGGGCTTGGGCCCCCGTGATCCCGGGTTCAAATCCCGGCGGCCCCACCATCTCGCAGACCCACACGTTCACCGACTATCAAGTCCTATAACTTAATATAGAAGTAACTATCCCTTGTTATCTCATCTACGTCTACCCCAGGTGGCTTATACTTAAGCCTAGGACCACATAGGTTTCGTGGGGAGTCGACAACCCCCCGTATCATCATAAGACTGTTTAGCCATGAGTTGTATGGTTGGAATGTAAAACAAAAAGCGTGTAGAAGATATTGTAAATAGTACGTTGTTCATAGTAGGAGTATAACAAGTAAGGCTATAAGGAGGCCGTATATTGCTATCCCCTCTCCGAGCACCACTATGAGTAGGAGGGGTCCTGTGACCTCTCTTTTCTCCACAATACCGCTGGCCGCAGCTGCACCCGCTGTGCCAACCGCGTACCCAGCGCCAAGACCTGCAAGTCCTACGGCGAGAGCTGCACCCGCAGCTTTAGCTATTATCCTGATCGCTTCACCCTCCTCAGCATAGCCTACCACAGAGGGGATGCTGAGAGCTAAGACTAGCACGAGTAGGGGGATAGCACTAACTGTTCCTCCATACCTCAAACCATCCACCTCCATACCATATCCACACTACGCTGTGGAATCTAAACCTCTTATAGGTGGGCACACATTTAAATACATTACGTCATTGTAGAATAGGCTCTAGAGGTCTTAAGGTGATGGTAGCCGGGCGGGGATTCGAACCCCGGTCACGGGGGCCAGAGCCCCGCATCCTGGGCCGCTAGACGACCCGGCTACCCCTCTTCTCTTTATTAGTTCACACGCCTTTAAATCTATTCCAGGGGTTTGCTATTTGAGCTTATGGTCTCGTGTTATAGAGGGATGCGATAATGTGGACTCCTGCGTTCGCCTCCTAGAAGAGTTTTTTAAAACCCTCCGTGTAGATCCAAGTCTCTGTGAGGAGATTCCTCTTAGTGGTGATTATAGGAAGGCTTATGCTTGGGTTGAGAAGCTCATAGAATCCGGGGTTCCCGACGGCAGATCTAGGCTTATCCTCTATGTTATAAGTAGGTATCTCATTAATGTCAAAAGGCTTAGCATGGAGGAGTCTGAGAGGGTTATAGATGCCTTTCTAGATAATAGCTGTAGAAATCACGGTAACTGTGGGAAGGTGTATAGGAGCTGGATTAGAAGGGTTCTTGAATCTGTTAAAAGCGGAGGATGGCGTCCGTGGAGTATGTCTAGGATTAAGGAGAATGATAGGCAGCTCTACGAAATAGTATCGAGGATAGTGGGTGTTGAGGGATAAGGTGGTGGACCGGCCGGGATTTGAACCCGGGACCTCTCGGGTGCAAACCGAGCGCTCTTCCAGGCTGAGCTACCGGCCCACCCCCAAAATCTACTATACCCACAGGGTTTAAATTAGTCTTGCTCCCCACACCCCACCTGTTAAAGTGGTTTAAGGTGGATTATCTTATCATCTCCTTTCCTAGGGGTTCCCCTACCATCTCTATTGCTAGTGGATACTAGGAGTCCTCCCTCGGGATGCGGTACCACATCTCTTAGTCTACCGTACACGTTTTTATACAACATGCTGTAGCCTAGAACGTTCCCATCGGGGTCTACACCTACGTTTACTAAACCCTCCCCTCTTAGGCATGCTATGAAGAGGTGGTTTAAAACCTCTTTAGGCCCTGTTGTAGCGAAGGATGAGCCTGAAGGGGCTATGCTGGTAGGCCCGAAGTCTATTGCCGGGTCTAAGTACTTATCGCTACCTCCAATTCCAGCTACATAGGGCCATCCATAGTTACCTCCAGGTTTTATTATGTTTAGCTCATCCCTACCCACAGGGCCGTGCTCCGTTGAGAAGAGCATGCCTGATGGAGGGTGCCAGTCTATGCCTTGAGGGTTTCTATGACCATAGCTGTAGATAGGATTATCGGGGAACGGGTTATCGTGAGGTATGCTCCCATCATCCTCGATTCTAAGTATCTTCCCAGCTAGGCTACCTAGATCTTGGGATAGCTCGGGCCTAGCGGCATCCCCTGTGGTTATATAGAGCATACCGTCAGGCCCGAACCTAAGCCTCCCACCATCATGGATAACAGCTCCGGGTATTCCATCAACTACAATCTTAGCATCTGAGATGTAGCCCTTAGAGGTGTTAACCTTAACCCTTGAAACCCTATTAACGAAGTAGCCTCCCACCTCATGAGTTGAGTAGAGGTACACCTCATAGCTTCTCTCAGGGTGTACAGCTAAACCTAAGAGCCCTGCCTCACCAACATTAGCTACAGTAATGGAGGCTATCACATTCTTGGAACCTCTAGACACGTATACAAGTCTACCAGGCCTTTCAGTAACATACATAGAGCCGTCCTCCAAGACACCTATAGACCATGGAACCTCCAATCCTTCAACTAAGGTGACAGGCTCGAAGAGCTCCTCCAAAACCCTCACATCAACCCTAGGAGAACCACCACCCCTAAACCTATAGACCAGTAAACCAGCTAGCCCACCTAGAAGAGTTAAACCCGCTAGGAGTTTCAGGAAAGACCTTCTATCCACCAATATACACCACCTATGCATAAGGTGACGGCGTTATAAATGTTATGAAGAAGACCTCTTGATGCGAGATACAGTTGAAATATTAGCTAGAAAGCCGTTGGATACTATTATCCGAGACCCAATAGCGCCTTTCCCCAATACAACACCCCACTACTTCCCCTAAACCCCAGCCTACCACCAGGGTTCAATGCCCTCACGGATCTCGAAAGCCCATCTTTGCCCTCAAGCTTGAGCTTGAACACCATCAGCTTTCGTGATTGGGTTTTAAACTTGAAGCCTGAACCCCCTATGATAACGGGTTGAAGGTAACTGTGGGTATCTTCACTTAGATACTTAAATTTAATTACAAACTGTAACAGCCTTGGGGTTACCATTACATTCTAGGGAAGGGTTTAACTCGTGGTATAAGTTATTAGTTTAGGTTCTAGTTTGGAGCTTTTAAAGGCTTCTAATGTTGTTTTAATGCACTGTAGTAGATCGCAGTTGCATGTAAGTAGGTGTGTTATACTTCTTTTATCGCTTGACCCGAAATCTTTAATCTGGGGTTTTATACATTTTTGTTTGATCATTTCACTGGACACTGTTTCCTCCATGTCTAGGGTGGTTTCTGCTACAACTGCCGCAATCGCTTTTACATCGTCTCTAGAGGTTATGTAGTCTATATGCCATTTGATGCGTGCTGGGCCTCTAACATGTCTTGTTAGGCGTGCTCTCAGGCCTCCGGGTCCTCTAGCAGAGCCTATGTATATGTAGAAGCCCTTCTCGAACTTCAGAGTTCCTAGTGATCCGACTTTAACCACTATATCCCTTGTAATCTCTAGGATTAACGCGTAGACTCCAGGTCCCCTAGGTGTATCTTCTGAGTTTTCCATTAGCATCACTTGCTTAGTATTCCGCTACCGCTTTTCCCTCGTATAACCGTAGAGCTTTGCCCGACCTTAATCCCTTGTAATCCTAGCTATGTATGCCTCAAGTATTTCTATAAAGCTCCTAGCCTCCGGTTCACCGTGTACCAGGGATGGTAGTAGGTGCGCGGTTCTACCACTTAGGTAGAGTATACCGTTTAGCCTAGCATATAAGTTTAACGCTTCCTCAACATGCTTACCCCATCTCCCCCCATAGACATCCGATGCTCTCCTAGGCTTCACATTGGTGAAGTGGACTCCAACCATGCTACCAGCCCCCGTAGCCCAGCATAGCCTCTCTCCACCACTACTACAAATCCTATCCACCCTCCTCCTAACACTACCCCAGAGCTCTTCGGCCCTCTCGTAGAGACTCCTATTCTCTAAAAGGTACTTTACAGTAGTGTACCCTGCCACCACGGTAGCCACGTTACCTACAAAAGTGCCTCCATGGAAGGAGCGAGACCTGGGATCAGGGTATTTTATGTGGTCTAGGAGTTGCATTACATCACCTCTACCCCCAATAGCTCCAGCTCCAGGATAGCCTCCTCCAACCACCTTACCGTAAACCGCTATATCTGCTTTAACATTGAAGTACTCCTGAGCTCCTCCCAATGCTAGCCTGAAACCTGTTATAACCTCATCGAATACGAGTAGGGAGTCGTACCTATCAACCAGGTCTCTGAGTGCCTTAAGGTAGCCTTCCTCGGGCTCTATGCACCCACCCGCCCCCAGCACAGGCTCTACTATGATAGCTGCTACAGGGTACTTCTTTAAAGCTTCCTCGGCAGCCTCTAGATCGTTAAAGGGAACTACGATGGTATACTTTATGGAATCCTCCGGTAGACCGGCTGATTCAGGTCCCTTAAACGGGGGTGTTACACCTGTATGTAACGCATCATACCCGCCGTGCCATCCGCCCTCCACTTTAACAATATAATTCCTCTTAGTGTAGGATCTAGCGAGCCTAACAGCATACATGTTAGCCTCGGTACCGCTATTAGCGAATCTAATCATCTCAACACCAGGTAGTATCTTTGTTAGAAGCTCTGCATACTCGAGAGCATACGGGTTCTCGAAGCCTAAATGAACACCGGATTTGGTAGCCTCAGCTACAGCATCCAATACTATCCTGGGAGCGTGACCTAGAATATTAGCCCCATGCCCCATCCAGAAGTCCACGTAGCTATTCCCATCAACATCCCAAAGCCTGGGGCCCTCACCTTTAACTATGAAGGGGGGGTATGGCTTAAGATATCTTATAGCATACGTAACACCACCTGGGAAAACCTTCAAGGCTCTCTCGAACAACTCCCTGCTCCTAGGGGTTCTCCTAGCATACTCAACTTCAAGCTCTGATATAAGAGTTGAAGCCCTTCTATCGTAAACCTCCATCAACCCCACCACCCCCCTCTAAGAGCTCCTACTAAGGTTAATAACCACTACGATGGGAGAGGTTCCAAACCTTCTCCCTCGATAGAGTGTAGTTAACAAGAAATCCTAGGATTATCCCTGCTAGCTGCCCTATTAAAGGATTTAGACCTAAGAGTGTGTAGAGGAGGCGCATTGTAGCATATTGTGTGAGTACCCCGAGGGCTACTGAGATGTGGTAGCCTAAATACCTTCTTATAACACCCTCTAAACCCCCTGTGAATGTTGTTTTAAACGTCCATAGCTCATGCCATATGTAGTTCCAAGCTATACTAGCCTCTATACCGGATAGACTTGCTACATCTACAGGGGCTCCTATGCCTAGAGCTAAAGCCATGACGCCTAGGTTAACGGGGATCCCTGTAATCCCTACGAGAGCGAACCTAGCCATACTGGATACTGTGAGGATTTGAACTAGGTATAGGATTAAATCATCCACCCCAAGCTTGCTAGAACCCGCTCTTCTAGGTTTGAATATGTAGGGTACCTCTAGGACCCTGACTCCGGGGTTTAAGGCTAGCACCTCCAGTAAAACCTTGTATCCTAAGCCTTTAACCCCTTTGAGACTCACAGTCTTCCTATTAATAAGGAAGAACCCTGATATGGGATCACGCGTACCCCTAGACTCGGGCACTAGAATCCATGCTAGTAAGAGAGCCCCTAAGCTTACAACCCTCCTCGCTAAACCCCACCCAGAAAAACCACCACCCCTAGCGTACCTTGACGCTACTACCACATCAGCCCCGAGTTTCGCAGCGGTATCAAGTAGCCTGGGGATGAGGCTTGGAGGGTGTTGGAAGTCTGCATCCATCACCACCACGTAATCCCCTCTAGCTTCATTCAACCCCCTCACTATAGCTGTTCCAAGACCTTTAACACCAACTCTTCTAATCAACCTAACCCTGCTATCCTCACGTGATATGCGCTCGACCACACGCCACGTCCCATCCGGGCTATCATCGTCTACCACTATAACCTCGTAGTCTTCGATCCCACTACTACCTAGTATGGATCTAAGCTCCTCTAGGAGAGCCCCTATGTTCTCTACCTCGTTATACGTGGGTATGACTATTGAGATCCTCGGGTTCAAGAGATCTTAACACCATTTAATACCTTGGAGAGCTATATGGAGTACAGCTGCTCTCTAACCTCACTAGGCACTTCCTCCTCATCTAGGACCTCATATGTTATCGGTGGAGCTCTAACCACAGGACCTACAACAACATATCTTGAGGGATCCTTCTCCTCCCTACTCTTCAAAACCCTAACCTTAACGTACAAGCCATCCTCTCTCCTCACATAAACATACTTACCATGCTTACCGCCCAACGCCTAGCCCCGGAAAGCCTTAACTCATTTAGGGGTTTTAAGGTTTGGCCACCCAGAGAGCCGGGGGGCTATGGCCGTGAACCGCTCTCCCGTAAGCTTGGGGGGTGAGATGGTTTACGATGTTCACTGCCATCTCCACGAGTTTAAGGTGGAGGATTTGGAGGAGGTGTTCAACCTAGATAGGGGTATACGTGTGATAGCAGTCTCAGACGATCTAGAGTCCAGCCTGAGAACACTCGATCTTGAGAAAACCTATCCTGACAGGGTTATAGCATGTGTAGGCCTACATCCATGGAGTATAGGTGAGGAACCTCTCCATAGGGCTGAGACCATAGTTAGGATGGCTGAGAGGGAAGGTGTTAGATGTGTAGGCGAGGTGGGGGTGGACGCAAGGTTCCTCCCACAGTACACGTGGAACATCCAAGTTAGAGTTTTCAGTATGTTTATAGAGCTCTCAAGAGAACTAGGAGCCTTCCTTAACATACACGCCCCGGATGCTTGGAGGAGTGCTTTAGCCGAGCTTCTACAACACGATATTAGGAAAGCTGTATTCCACTGGTATACAGGGCCTGTGGAGCTAGTGGATGTTATAGGAGGTAGAGGTTACATGATATCAGTAAACCCAGCTGTTAGGATACAGGAGAAGCATGCAAGAATAGCTCAGCTAACACCTTTAGACCACCTTGTGTTCGAGAGCGACGCACCATACAACTATAGAGGGTTACACTTAAACCCACTAATGATCAGGGATACAATAAACCTCGTAGCCAGGCTTAGGAACATTGATGCAAACGAGCTAGCATCGAAAGCTAGATGGAATACTGAAAGACTTCTGATTTAAACGAAGTAAAGGGTTAACCTTTAAAAACCTTTAGTGGTAATGCATGATACGGAGTCACAACCTCTAGGAGGGTTGTGTTTTGAAACGTGAGGCTTTAATCTTAGATGATTTTAGCGATGCAACACTAAACCTAGTAGAGGTCCTTATAGGTAATGGGTTCACAGTCCACCTGCTTACGAATAGTGAGAGGGCTAGGATGTTCCTACTCGAGCCAACCTACATCCACTTATTCGATGACCTCTCATCTCTAGCGGATGCGTTATCGGATATAAACTTGGATAACGTAGAGGTGGCACTTCTCCTCTCACCAAACGACGAGCTTAACCTTATGCTAGCTAAGATGCTTAGAGAGAGGGGGGTTCCGAGAGTTGTTGTCACGCTAAGAGGGTCTAGGGGGGTTGAGGAGGCTAGAGAGCTTGGCGTTGATGTTATAGATGTATCACATCACATTATGAATAGAGTGCAGAGGTTCCTACAACTTAGATACTCTAAGATAACGCCGATCAGCGGAGACATAGGTATGCTTGAAATGCTTATAACAGGTGATTCTAGGATTCTAGGTGCTACTGTAATGGATTTAGAGAGGAGGTATGAAGCTGATATTATTGTGATAAGAGAGGGGAGGCTGGTTAGGGATCCTGATACGGTTCTTCAAGTAGGTGACTATCTTATAGCTGTAGGGTCTATGAGTAGTCTTAGTGAGCTGTTAAGGAATGCTTAGGAGAGATTGGCTTAGAAGAGATCTAAGCACCCTGGATATAATGGTGTTAGCTCGTAACGATGCTCAATCGACGTACTACCTGCTAATAGGCTTCATAGCCCTCTATGCTGGCGAGTACGCGTTCCTAGTAGCCTTATACGCTATAGCCTTAATGATAGCTATAGCTCTATCTTACGGTGAAATGGGATCCCACTTCCCGGAGACCGGGGGGTCGTATCTTTACGTTAAATACTCTTTCGGGCCTACCGTAGGCTATCTCTCCGCATGGCTTCTAGCCTTAGACCAGCTTATAATGATAAGCTATGGCACCTTGGATTCAGCTTTATACCTTAAAGGTGTGCTCAGCATGTACGGTTTAAACCTGTGGATTCCAGCTAATATCTTAGCCGCTATACTATCAACCCTACTATTTACAGTAACCCTTACCGGTATACGGGAGTCTGCTAGGGTTGCCTTGGCTATAGCCTTTCTAGACATCTTCATAGTCTTCGCTATAATCCTAGTATTCAATATTGCTACTGGTTTAGAGCTTAAACCTCCTAGTTTTAAATGGGAGGGGAGAGAGCCTGTAAGCTTGCTCCTAGCCTTAGCCCTAGCCTCTAGAGGGTTCACAGGCATAGACTCTATAGGCCAGCTTGCTGGAGAAGCGAGAAGCCCCTTAATCCAAGTACCTAGGGCTACCTTCGCCTTAATAATAGCTATGGGCTTTGTAAGCCTTAGCCTAACTGTAATCCTCATGAACAGGGTTTCCTATGAGGTTCTAAGCGGTAATCCTGAGCTAGCACTACTAATGATAGCCGAGAACACACCCTACGTAGGGGGTGTAGCTGTAATCCTGGTAGCTGTAAACATCATCCTTATAATGCTCTCTGCCGCCCTCACAGGCTACATATCATTTTCACGGCTAACATACATGTTATCAGATGAGAGGCTACTACCGCGAAGACTGGCTATAGTTCATCCTAGGTTTAGAACCCCCTACGTGGCATTAATCATAGCATACATCGTATCACTACTCTTCATAGCACCTGGAGAGCTGAAGTTCATAATCGAGGTCTACGCTATAGCCTCTCTTATCAACTACCTCCTAGTCTCCCTATCCTTAGGAGTGCTGGAGAGGAGAGGTAGGCTTCACGGAGGTTTTAAGAGCCCTAGGATTGCTAGAACCCCGGTAACCACTATCATTGGGGCGGTGTTAATTAGCTTTGGCATAGTGTTAAGCCTAGTAGAGAGGTATCATGTGCTATGGATTCTAGCTTTCTGGCTTCTTCTAGGAATTCTACCTTATGGGGTTCGGGCTTCAAGGAGGTTTACATCGTTTAACATGAAGCCTCCTTGAAGCCCTTGACTTCATTGGCTTCAGGCGGGGCTTTCTATCA
>JAJHQN010000061.1 GCA_020833325.1 Desulfurococcaceae archaeon
TCAAACATATTGTCCCCTAAACCTTTTAAAAGCACCACCAGCTAAGACTCTTTAAGTATAACTGAGTTTTGCACGCGAGGACTTTATCGTAGAGGGTGCTCGGCATAACCTAATGGTGGGTTCAATAACATAGACATATAACCTTTTTAGGCTAGGCTATCCAGTATAGCGTTGGTGAAAGCGTGGACTTTACAGACATAGCTATACTAGTGGTAAACGTTCTAGGATTATTCTGTGGAGTTGGAGGAGTTCTCGTTGGAGTTACTCGATTACGCGATGCTCTCTTAGACGAGGGGGTTATGGCTAGGTTTTTAAGGAGTATTTTCCCAGGTCTTTGACCCCGCTTTTTAGGCTAGGTGAGATTCTCCTCGATGTTCTAAGGATAGCATTCTTTAGTTTAATGGTATACTGGGGTTTAACAGGCCTCCTTGGACATCTTATGTATGAGGCTCACCCCTACCTAGCTTTAGCTCTCGGAGCTCTTGGCCTAGTATTCATAGCCTTAATACCCCTTGGTTTACTTACAAGGCTCTCCGGTACAGAGCCACAGCCTAGAATCCCTGAACTACCTTGGATGAAGGATTGGGAGGAGAGAGTGGAGTATTGTAGGGTTTGGTGGAGCTCCATAAATAGAGGAGAGGCCGATCTGCTTAGAAGCCTTCTTCTTACATACTATTACGTGTTGATACCACCTCCGCTATCCCTCTTACTCACGCTCCTCCTCCACGCTATCTCCAGCAACTTCGACCTCAGCCTCATACTAGCACTCTTTACCGCTGTAATAGTGTCTGCCACTGTTTACACTGTTAGAGCTCATGTCTACTGTGATGCTATAAGCTCAATTGTGGCTGGAAGGCTATTCCGCATAACGACTAGTCTACTATACCTCATCGTAGTCCTATTCATAATGGTCATCGCCGTAGCAATAGCTTATCGTATTCTAGCGTGAGAAGGGATGCCTTAGAGCCGTCGTGGAGCCCGCGTAGCCCTTAGCCTTCGGGAACACGCTTATAGAGGGGTTATGCTTATGCTACATCACCTTTCATAGGTTTAATGGTGGTTGCTTCTAAGTGTGCTAGGCTAGGATGGGGCTTGTGTGGATGATAGGTTGTTTTGGTTTTAGGACCCTGTATGCTATGTGGATCCAGCCCGGGCATACTTCGTGGTAGCTTTCTAGGGCTAGTTCTACTCTGTTCTTCTCCCCGTCGAAGGCTTCGCATGTTGCTAGTGATGTTCCGGAGCCGAATATGTATGGTGCTATTGTTATTCTAACCTCGTCTACGAGCCCTTCTGCTAGTAGGCTACAGTTTAGCATCCCGCCTCCCTCCACTAGGAGCCTTCTCACACCTAGCTTGTAGAGCTCCTGCATTGCCTTGACAAGGTCTAGTTTCTCGGAGCCAGCTCTAACGACTACGACTCCTCTATCGAGGTATTCTCTCAGCCTATCCTCACCCCACCTTTCAAGGGTTACTAGTACACCTCTACCCGGTGTCGTGAACACCCTCGCTGTGGGGGGTACCCTGAGGCTGGCATCAACAACAACCCTGTAGGGGCTCCTACCAGTTGCTAGCCTCAATGTCAGGCTTGGATTGTCTACTAGTACTGTGTTAGCCCCGACCATGACGGCATCACTCCAAGCTCTAAGCTTGTGGAGTAGCACTAGGTCCTCGTGGCAACTAAGCTTGGAGAACCCAGTCCTACTAGCGATCCTACCATCAACTGTCTCCGTGGAGAATATGATCGTGTATGGTCTCAAGGTCTAGACCCCTCACCGCCTTCCATGTGTTGTATTCGAGGGCTAAAACGACTTTACTCTTGAGAGCTCCACTCGATGTTATCGAGTATTATGTTTACTAGTGGTGCTAACAGGTATTCTTTTAACTTGCCAGGCCTCCTGTATGTTGCATCGCACTCCTCCACGCTGGAGTAGTCCACTATGTAGGTATCCCTTCTAGGCATCCTAAGCATCTCTAGGAGCGGTAGACCCTCTAGGCTAAGACACACCCTGTAGCCTTCATAGGATGGCTTAGCCCTCACCATTGTAACACCTAGATTAGCCCCCTTAAGAACAGCCTTTACCCAGCCCTCAAGGGTCTCCTCATCGGGCCTCAAATGCCTAACCCTATCCCCTGGTGCTATAAGCCAGAGGTCCTTTAGTCTAACTACTGCAACCGTATCACGTCTAATCCCGTGTGAGAGGAGTAGGGATCCTGCTATGAACTTAGCTACGTCGAGCGCGTCCTCGGGGTTCGTGTAGACGTGAACCCTCTTATACCCTCTAATCTCGAAGCCTACCTCCATAGCACTTCCACTATTAAAATAGAGTTAGCCCAGACTATCTATGTTTTAAAGGGGGAACCCCTACTAGCTTAGAAGGGTGCCTACAGTGAGAGTTACCCCACTTCGCGAGACTCACATGGAGCTAGGCGCCTCCTTCGGGGAGTTTGCCGGCTGGGAGGTCCCTATGGTTTACACTAGCACTCTAGAGGAGCATCTAGCTGTAAGAAGCTCCGTTGGGGTATTCGATATAAGCCATATGGGTAGGCTCCTCCTAAGCGGTCCTGACGTCTTGGAGTTACTTGAGCTCGTATACACTAAGAGGGTTTCGAGAACAAAGGTTGGGTTTATGAGCGGCCCCACACTTGCTTTGAACGAGCACGCTAGAGTTAAGGATGATGAGATGCCCTATAACATTGATGGTGAGAGGTGGCTTATAGTGCCTAACGCTGCTGTAGCTGATCACATGAGAGATTACATGAGAAGCCTAGCTACCGGTAGGGGGCTTAGGGTTGACGTTTTCGACCTAAGGGATAGCTATGCGATGTTAGCTATACAGGGTCCTAGAGTTGTTGATGTTATGGAGAAGCTTGGAGCCCCATGGGCTTCATCGCTTAAACCACTTGAATTCAGAGTCGACGAGGATGTAGCTGGGGTTAAGACCTTCATTGTTAGTAGGAGTGGGTGGACTGGAGAGGATGGGTTTGAGGTGATAGCCGAGCCTAAGGCTGCAGCCACAATACTAAGGGAGTCTATAAAAGCGGGAGCTAAACCTGCTGGGATAGCTGCAAGAGATACGCTTAGGATAGAGATGGGGTTTGTCCTAGGCGGATTCGAGTACGGCGAGGATCCAGCAAGATTCCCCTGCGCCTACAGCCTAAGGTACGGTATGGGGGCCATAGACTGGAGCAAGAGGGGATACATTGGAGAGGAGGCTTTGAGAGCTTGTAGGAGGGAGGGTGCTAGGTGGGTTAGGGTTGGGATTATAATGAGGAAGGAGGCTGCAAAAATCATACCCAGGCATGGCTACAAGCTCTACATAGAGGATCTGGAGGTAGGATGGGTTACAAGTGGGACTTACAGCCCTGTGTTAGGGAGGGGGGTGGGCCAGGCTTACATAAGCTCAGGGCACGCCTTGATAGGGGAGAGTGTAGAGGTTGAAGTTAGAGGTGTGAGGTACGAAGCTAGGATATCAGATTTCCCCTTGATAAAGAAATAAGCAACGCCCTGTAAGTGGAGTAGAGGGGGAGAGCGAGTTCTTGGAGCTCAAGTTATGCGACGTAGTGGAGATAGCATCAATAGGATTAGCGTTAACAGCTCTACTCATAACACTAGCAACCTTATTGAAGCCCAGGCTTACGAAGCTATTGCGTAGGAGTGGATAAGGCTGGGTGCTCTTCCACGTGTAGCACGTCTAGCTCAAGACACTCAGCTCTCCTACCTAGCACCTCTGTGAAGCTAGGCTTAGTCCTACCATCATCCCCGTTTATAAGCTCTTTAACGTAGAGCCCTCCTGAGGTCTTTATAAGACATTCTATGAGCGGCCCAGCTATAGGCCTGCACTTAACCTGGTAGAGCTTCCTAGATCTAATAATATCCCTTCTCCTACGTAGAACCCTCCTTGGAGTCCTCTGTAGAACCGTTACACCATTCAGGAGCTCTAGTAGCCTTAGATCCTCAAGGCTTACACCACCATCGACTGCTACAAGGGCCCTGTAAATCTTACTTCTAACAGCTACCTCCTCCTTATAGGCTTTAACATCCTTCCTCCTAGCTAGACCCTCAAGTTTAACTATAACAAGGCCTCCGGAGCTCTCTCTAACAACCCTTTCGAGTAGACCGAGATCAGGCCTCCTAACCCTAGGGGCCTTCACCTCCACTATGACAGGCCTCCCACTCCCCAGCATCCTAGCATCAACATCCTCACGGCCTGAGGCGTGTAGAACGATGCTTTCACCACCGAGAACCTCTAGGATGCTGTAGAGGGCTTGCTCTATGGAATAATACCTAGCACCCCCGACTGTAGGCCAGTAAGCCTGGCTAATCATCCTCCCAACCTTCCAATATCTACCCCTTATGAAGAGGCTAGCGATAACAACCTCCATTGAGAAATCCGGGTAGCTTACAACGAGCATCGCCTCAGGATCCTCGAAGTCAACTTTAAGCCCAAACCTAGACTCTATAGCCTTACCAACCTCCCTCCTAACCTCACCTCTAATAGACTCCCAGTACCTCAAACCATGCTGCAGAGCTATAGACTCCTCAAGCTCAAGCAAACCCCTAGGCACCCTAACCCCAACAACAAACCTCGAAACGCCATAGAGCGATAAAAGCTTGAAACCCCTCACAACAGCCTCCTCGATAAAACCATCAAGCTTACCACCACACAAACTACACCCCCTAACCTCCAACTCCCCACCAAACAACAACCTGTAAAGACCAGAGGCGTGAACACCAATACTACCAGCAACCTCCCCAAACTCCCTAAGAGCCCCCTCATCCCCCTCCCTAATCCTCTCATGGTAACCCATCACAATAACCTTCTTAAGAGCAGCACCCCTCTCCAAATTAGACCAACCACGACCAAGGCCGGCAAAAAACCTCCCCAAACACCTATCGCATAACGGCCTAGCCTTCAAAATCTCCAAAGCCTTCCCAACTACATTTATATCCGACACTATAACACCCCCAACCCTAATGTTTATAAACTCCTAAAAGTACTCTACGAGGAGGCTTTAATTGCTTGCTCCAAGCATCCACGTGATAGCCGAGCGCCTACCCATAGCCAGAGGGGTTCTTAGAGTATTGAGAGACGATAAGACCGGCATAAGAGAGTTCAGGAGAGCTATGGTACTTGCAGGTGTGTTACTAGCAATCGAATCTTCAAAGGAGCTTTCATGGAAACCTGTTACTGTAACAACGCCTCTAGGAGTTGAGACTATAGAGTTAGAGTTGGAGAGGGAGCCACTACTCATAGGCGTACTCGGTGCATCACTACATATGCTCGAAGGTTTCCAGCACGTCTATCCAAACGCACCAATAGCATTGATAGCTGCTAAGAGGAGGGAATCTAGTAGAGGAGTCGAGGTAGACGTATACTATGAAAGACTACCGAATAGATGGGATGGACCCGTTATAGTCATCGACCCCATGCTAGCAACAGGAAGCACAGTAGGGCTATCCATTAGCAAGGCTAAGCAAATAGGCTCGTCAAAGATCATAGTAGCATCGGTGATAGCATCCATCCACGGCTTAAGATACATAGTAGAGAACCACCAGGACGTAGCAGTGTATACGCTAGCAGTAGACCCGGAGCTCAACAACAGGTACTTTATCGTGCCTGGTCTGGGGGATGCTGGAGACAGAGTGCTGGGGGTTACTGCCTAGTAATAGTATTTAAAGGTTACAGGTCTAGCGTATCTCGGTGTTTAAGTTGAGGTATGTCATTGAGGGTAGGCCTGCGTACTCTATCCTCAAGGTGTGGCTTGAGCCGGGGGAGTCTATTACTGTTGAGCCTGGATCTTATATGTTGCATAGGGGTGAGGTTGAGGTATCGACTGAAACTGGTGGCATTGGAGGTGCCATAGCTAGGAGGCTTTTTGGTGGTGAAAGCGTTTTCCTAAACACGTTTAGAGCTAGAGGGAGAGGGGCGGAGGTGTGGGTTGCACCGGGTACTCCAGGTGATATTGGTGTTTTGGAGTTAAACGGATCTCTGTACATACAGGATACATCATACCTAGCTCACGTGGGGGATGTGAAGCTAACAGTGGGATGGAGGGGTTTGAAGGGCCTGATTGCTGAGGGCGAGCTTGTATGGCTTAAAGCCGAGGGTAGGGGCTTGGTCTTCGTAAACGCCTATGGAGGCTTGGAACTTCTAGAACTAGGTTTAGGTGAGAAGGTTACAATAGATAACATGCACTTTGTAGCAATGGATAGCACTGTTAAATGGGATGTTAGAAGGTTAGGCGGTCTTAAAACACTAGCCTTCGGAGGCGAAGGCCTGGTGATAGAGGTAACAGGGCCTGGTAGAGTCTTTGTTCAAACACGTGTATTACCTCCACTAGCACAACTGCTATCAAAGTTCATGCCTCGGTCGGGGAAATAGGCTGAATGCCCACCCGTTCACTCTACATGTTGTCTTGTCAAATACCTGGGGGCCGGGCCTCCTAAGCTCGAATACGACATGTGGAGTAGGAAACACGTAAAATCCTCTGGGGTTCGAGGAGTGTAACGCGTAAAGTGGGAGGGGGTAATTATCTAGCTAAGAGCTCTTCTAGGTCTTTGACTATTACTGTTTTAGCCTCTCTTAGTCTTTTTAGGGTTTCCTCGTCTAGGTTTCTCGTTACCCCTGTTAGTGTTAGGATTGGTTTTGCCCCTATCCTGAGCGCTAGTTCCACGTCTGTGTCTACTCTGTCTCCTACTACTGCTACTCTACTGTAGTCTATGTTTCCTAGTGTTGATGTTACTATCCATGGATTTGGCTTCCCTGCTATCACATCCGGTTTCCTCTCTGACGCTGTTTCCAGCGCTGCTATTATTGCTCCTGCTCCTGGTATTGGGGATCCTTCTTCTGGTAGTATGTTGTCTGGGTTTGTTGCTATGAAGTATGCTCCTTTTAGCAATGCTTCTAGTGCTTCTGCTAGCTTCTGGTATGTGAGTTTCCTGTCGAGGCCTACTACCACTGCTTCTGCTTTCGAGCCCCTGTCTACGATGTTGTAGCCCTCCACTTCTAATTCCCATATGAGGCCTTCTTCTCCTATAAGGTACACGTTTCTGGCTTTGGTGAACTTTTTAAGCCATAGTGTTGCAGCTCTACCACTTGTTATAACATTGGATTCCCATGCATCCAGGCCTAGGCTTCTAAGCTTTAAGGCGTACTCGGGCCTGCTTTTGGTTGAGTTGTTTGTTACATAGTAGATCTTAACGTGCTCCTGGAGTTTTCTCAGTGCTCTAACGTTGGCTTCTATAGCCTTACCTCCAATCCATACTACTCCGTCGAGGTCGACAACCAGTATGTCGATGGCGTCCGCCCAGCTCATTCCACGCCCAGCTCTCTAGAGGAGCTCCTCTAAAACCTCCTTAACCCTTCCTAGATCCACTCGACCTTTAACTGTGAGGCTACCGTAGCTCTCCGAGCCGCCACCTCTCCCATTAAGCTTTTCAGCAATACTCCTAGCCATGCTCCCTACGTTGACTATCCTGGTGGCGGAGCTCCCGCAAGCCATCTCAACCCCGGTCTGGTCGCCAGCATTATATACAATCGCTACGAGGGAGTCTGTGAACTCACCTGTAAGCCTCCTAAGAACCTCCTGTATGACGCCTCTATCCCTCTCAGGGCTTTCAACAACAAGGATCCTAACTCCCTTGACCGGGCTGGTTCTAGCGAGCTCCTCTCTTAAAGCTTTAAGCCACATACCCCTATAGGTTCTAAGAGTGTATTCGAGCTCCTCCAAGCTCGATGTTAGAGCTTTAACTCTTTCAACCTCCTGCCCTCTACCAGCTTTAACTATAGATGCTATGTCGCTGAGCTTCATCTCAAGCTCTCCAGTTTTATCCACGACCCTGGTTCCAGCTATGTACTCGATCCTGACGACTCCATCCTGTATCCTCTCAACGTTAACTATCTTAACGCCTCCGATCTCACCTGTGTTGGCTAAGTGCGTTCCACCACATGCCTCAACATCCCACCCTTCAACCTCCACGATCCTAAGTGTTCTCACCAGCGGAGCCCCACCCTGGTATATTGTGAAGCCTAGCTTTGACTCGGCCTCACCTCTATCCATGTAGTAGATCTTAACAGGCCTCCTTTCATCAACGATCATATTGGCTAACTCCTCTATCCTCCTAACCTCCTCCTCTGTTAGAGGCTTGTGATGTGTTATGTCAAGCCGCCCCTTCTCCTCAGTCTTCTCAGCTCCAGCTTGCCATACGTGGGGGCCTAGGGTTTTCCTTGCAGCAGCTAGTATTACGTGTGTCGCAGTATGGTGCCTCATAATCTTATACCTTCTCCTCCAATCAATAACCCCCCTAACTCTAACCCCCTCGCTTAGACCGCCCGCATCTTCGACCTCGTGAACAACAACATCGCCTACCAAGAACACCCTTTTAACCCTATAAACCCTATCTCCAACCACGAGTAACCCTACATCGTAAACCTGCCCTCCGCCAATTGGGTAGAATGCTGTAGCGTCGAGGGCAACATAGTTGTTCATAACGCCTACCACTGTTGACTCGAACTCCCTCAAGTAGGGGTTCTCGTAGTATAGCTTCTTTGTAGCCGTGAGGTTTGAAGCCCACCTAGCTACGCTCTCCTCAACTTCAACCCCGGCATACCCCGGCTTTATGGCTGGAGGGGCTCTATGCATAGCTGCAACTATTGAGTAGAAGTTGTGGGGCACCTCTACTGTAACCCCTATCTTGGAGGCTACCTCAGCTACAACCTCAGGTGGGACCCCCATGCTATCATAGTATTTAACGAGATCCCCTGTGGATACACCGCCTTTTCTCCTAATCTCCCTCTCTAAAACCCTCAAGCCCCTCTCAATAGACTCCTTGAACCTAGACTCCTCCATCTCTACAGCTTCAACTATGTAACCTCTATTCTCGACGAGCTGCGGGAAATCCCTACCCCAGAATGCTACCTGTAGATCTACTAAGTCCGAGAGCCTGGCATTAGAACCTAGGAGTCTTAACTGCCTTAGAGCCCTTCTAGCAACAAGCCTTGCTAGGTAGCCTTCCCCAGCATTACTAGGCACAATACCGTCACCAAGCATTAAAGCCAGCGTCTTAGTATGGTCTAGAAGGCTGTAGAGCCTAGACTCGCTAACGAGAACCCTCCTAGCATACCCTACATCAAAGCCTGCTAAGCCTGCAACTCTAGAGTAGAAGCTCTCTATAGACGTTGGATCCCTGGGCTCAAGCTTACCAGCAGCCTTAAAAGCAGCCTTTAACAGGAGATCATCGGGCCTCTCAACACCAACAACATCCCTGAACTTATCAACAAGGTTACCGTAGATTGCGTGGAAAGCCGTAGGGGTTTTCTGGGTGAACCACGTGATCCTCTCAACACCGTAACCCGTATCAACTATCTTAACGGGGATCTCCTCGTAGCGGCCGTCAACAACCTTGTACATCATGAACACCAGTGTTGCAAGCTCAAGACCCCCCACGGCCACCTCAAAGCAAGGCCCAGCATTGCCACCGCCCTCCCACCAAGACTCCTTGAAGACGATAAGATCACCTGGTATACCAAGCTCCTTTGTGAAGAACTCGTAGGCATACCTAACAGTCTCATCCTTCCAATAAACATGCTTATCAGGGTAGTTGAAAGCATGATGAGCTGCCATCTCAAAGCTGGTAAGATGCCTCCCAATAGTTAAACCAACATTATCAATATCCTCAAGCCTAATACTAGGCTGACTTATAACAAGAGGATTAGCAGGAGGAGGAACCAAACCACTCGTAACATGAGGCTGGAACACGACAATACTAGCAATCGTAAGATACAAATCCTCCCTCCAACGAGCAACAACAGGTCTAGGGGGAACATAAGCATGACCCCTCCTAACAAAAAAATCTATGAAAACACGCCTAGAATCTGAAACACTAAGACCACCCCTAGAAGGTATAGAATCAAACCAGTAGTCAACACAAGGAACATCCTGAGGCTCCCTAAAGCGAGTGGGATCAAGAGTCCAGTAGAACTCATCACAACTCTCACCCCTAACCCTCACAAAACCCATCTCCTTGAAGAATGGAACCTCATACTCACTAGGATCAACACGCAACCCAAGCACCTCAAGGGTTAATAGACACCAAAACCTAAAAACCCTTAGAAACAAACCACACAAAAACCATGGGTGCACGTGATGACTAGAA
>JAJHQN010000062.1 GCA_020833325.1 Desulfurococcaceae archaeon
AACCCTAAGCCTCTAACACTCCTCACAATCCTGGAATCCCTAAGCCTTGACTCAAGCTTATCCCTCATCATTGCCCCGGAGCTCTCGGCCTTCGAGACAACGTTATCCTCTACTAGCACTTCAACAGAGGCTTTAACAGCAGCGCATGCTAGGGGGTTACCTCCATAGGTTGACCCGTGATCTCCAACATCAAGCTTTGAAGCCACATCTCCCCCCACGGCTACAAGGCTAACAGGGAACCCTCCCCCAATAGCCTTACCAGCTACGAGCACGTCAGGCTTTATACTGTAGTGTTGGAAGGCCCACACCCTCCCGGTTCTCCCAAAACCTGTTTGAACCTCGTCGATTACGAGGAGAGCCCCAACCTCCTCAACCCTCTCCCTCAGGGCTCTGGCGAACTCCAGGTCAGCTGGTATAACACCTCCCTCCCCCTGGACTAGCTCTATGATAACAGCAGCTGTCTCCCCATCGATCACCTTAAGGCTCTCCACGTCGTTAAACGGTATAACCTCAACACCGGGCACTAGGGGATCGAACCCCCTCTTATACTTCTGGGATCCCGTTACAGAGAGGGCGCCCATAGTCCTACCATGGAAGGAGTTTGTGAAGGATACAAGCTTCCTCCTCCCTGTAGCCTTCTTAGCTATCTTCAAGGCTAGCTCTACGGCCTCACTACCACTATTAAGGAGGGCTACGTGGTCTAAGCTCCTTGGTATAACCTTCTCTAGAGCTGATAGCATCTCATCTCTAGCTCTAACCCTGAATGATGGTGTAGCCGTCATAACCTCGTCTAGCTGCTTTTTGAGAGCCTCTACAACCCTAGGATTCCTATGGCCTAGGAATGCTACTCCATGGCCTGTGTGGAAGTCCAGATACTTGTTACCCTCGGCATCCCACAAGTACTGGGCTTCAGCTCTAGCGATAAAGAGGCCTCTATCCTCGTAGAATCTAAGGTAGTTTAGCAAGGCTACCTCCTCGTAGTACTGGCTAGGTACTCCACTATCCTACCTGGTAGATCGTAACCTGTAACAGCCACGGTGTTCCTGAAGTCTGGTACAGCGTTAACCTCGTTAACCAAATACCCCCTCTCGGGGTCCTCGAATACATCGAGCCCGGCAATCTCAACACCTAGGGTCTCAGCTGTCTTCAACGATAACTCTCTAAGCTCCCCATCGATTGGGGCCGGCTGAGCCCTCCCACCTCTAGCAGTATTGGTTACCCAGTGGTCGCTAACCCTGTATATGGCAACTGGAACCTCATCACCTACAACGAAAACCCTTATATCCCTCCCAGGCTTCCTTACAAACTCCTGTAGAAGGTGGATTTTGAGGAAGGGGTTGTTCATGTAAACTCTATGCTCTAGTATAACCCTCAGAGTCTCCTCATCCTCAGCTAGGCTAACAAGCCTACCCCAACTACCGTTGATTGGTTTAACCACCACAGGGTACCCTAGTGTTCCAGCAGCCTTCATGGCGGAGCTCTCACTAAAGGCTATAACAGTCCTAGGCGTGGGGATCCCGGCCTTGGAGAGCAATGCTAGAGTCCACAGCTTATCATGAGCTACAGCTATAGCTCTTGAGTTGTTAACAACACGAAGACCCGTGGATTCAAGAGCTATTGTTGATGATAGAGCGTTAGCATGGCTTAAACACCTCTGAAGGTACACATCAGCTTCAACAGGAGGTTTACCATTAACGGTTAAAGGCTGGGTCTCAAGGTGTAGGAGCTCCACGCTAATAGACCTCTTCCTAGCAGCCTCCAGTATAGCCCTCTCCTCCCACCTAGCAATATCATATACAAGTGCTATGCCCAAAAGCTACTCTCCCCAATCCTCCCCGATCTCCAAGGGCTTCAATAGAGCTCTGCTACCATCAATAACAACCTCTAACGTTACACCGCAATCATGCTCTATAACCTCACCTGGCATAACATCATCTGGGAGTAAAGCCTCCCTACCACATATAGGGCATCTAGACTTCATACGCTTCCACCGTGACATTAGGATTTCTAAGGTTAGGGTATTTAAGCGTTTATGGTGGAATTTCAAGAGAATTACAAGTGTAACTCCTAGGTAACCTTTAAAAGCTGTAGTGTTACGATACACTAGGGGCTTCCGCCCATGACTGTAAGGGTTGGGGTTTTAGGCGGATCCGGGTATACGGGTGGCGAGCTACTGAGACTTCTAGCTCTACACCCTAACGTTGAGGTTACAGTGGTTACCTCTAGGGAGTATGCTGGTAAGCCAATCCACTTCGTCCACTTCAACCTTAGAGGCTTCTACAGGGGGTTGAGGTTTACAAGCTTGGACCTCGATGGCCTCGGTAGGCTTGTTGAAAGAATTGATGTCGCATTCCTAGCTCTACCCCATGGTGTTAGCCTCAACTATACCCCCAGGCTCCTGGAGGTCGGTGTTAGGGTTGTAGATCTAAGTGCTGACTTTAGGCTTAGGAACCCCGAGGACTACAAGGTTTGGTATGGGTTTGAGCATCCATACCCAGACCTTCTATCCAAAGCCGTATACGGGATGCCGGAGATTCATAGGGAGGAGCTCCGGGGGGCAAAGCTTATAGCATCACCTGGGTGTAACGCTACAGCATCGATACTAGCCCTACTACCACTAGTCAAGAATACGGTTATCGACCTAGAGAGGATAGTCATCGACGTCAAGGTTGGGAGTAGCGAGAGAGGCTCCAACCCAGCCCCCGGGAGCCATCACCCCGAGAGGGAGGGGGCTATGAGGCCCTACGAGGCTGAAGGTCACAGGCATGTAGCTGAGGTGGTGCAAGAGCTGAGCTTGGTGGCTGGGAAGCCTGTAAGAGCATCCATGGTCCCACACTCTGTTAGCTCCATTAGGGGTGTTCTGGCATCAGCACACACATGGCTTTTAAGGGATCTAGATGACATGGAGCTCCTAAAACTCTACGTTGAAACATACTCCAAAGAGCCATTCGTAAGGATCGTTAGAGGGCTACCACCAGGCTACCCCGACCCAAAGTACGTTATAGGTAGTAACTTCGCGGACGTAAGCTTCGCGGTGGAGAGGAGAGTATCCAGGGTCACAGGGTTCGCAGCTATAGACAATCTGGTCAAGGGGGCAGCAGGGCAGGCGATACAAGCATTCAACATATCAATGGGCTTCGATGAAACACTAGGCCTAAGAATACCCCCGTTAAAGCCAGTATAATAGATGCTAGGGGCTCCTCAACACAAGCTTCTCCACATCCCCTATAATCCTTCCAACCCTGACCATCTCATCTCTAAGCTGTTCAACATCAATTACACCCTCATAGAAGGTCTCACCATGGAGAACCCCGAACCTCGCCATGTACCTATCTGCTAACCCGAGCTCCCCCACTTCCCTCACAGATCTCTCTAACTCCCTAAGCTTCCTCCTCCTCTCAAAATGACTCATAGGGGTGACGCCAGTGTAATAAATTATAAGAGCGTTTATAGCCTGAACCACGGCGTTCCACGCTTTCTCAGCAGAATCCCTAATTCCTATAACATCGTTCCTAGCTACAGCCTCCTCGAACTCCCTTAACGCTCTCTCGTAGAGCTCTCTAGCTGACGATAGTAGGGCTTTAATCACATCCTCGCTCAAAGCTAACACCTATCACTATGCTTCAATGTTACCCAAGTTTAAAACAAAATTGTACGGTCTGTTTCGGGTGTAACGTTTGCGTTTATTAGAGTTTAGGGTAACCCTGTTAATGGTGTTGAGCCTCACGTCTTGAGGGTGGGCTGCGTGCAGGGGGGGCTTTTAGTTGTTAAGGTTGGTGGTAGGGTTCTAGCATCTAACCTGGACTCCGTTGTAGGTGATGTTGTTGACCTGTGGAGGGGTGGTTTGAGGGTTGTTCTAGTCCATGGTGGTGGTGATGTTGTTACAGAGTACTCTAGGAGGATGGGTGTTGAGCCTAGGTTTGTTGTTTCACCTGAGGGTGTTAGGAGTAGGTATACGTCGCTTGAGGAGCTCGAGGTGTACGTCATGGTTATGGCTGGTAAGCTTAACAAGTGGATTGTATCCAAGATCGTAGGGCTAGGGGGGAGGGCTGTAGGGGTGACGGGGGCTGATGGGCCTACGCTGGTGGCTGAGAGGAGGAAGAGGATAATCGTGGTGGACGAGAGGGGGAGGAGGAGGGTGGTGGAGGGGGGCTACACGGGTAGGATAGTGAGGGTTGAGACAGGGCTGCTCAACAGGTTACTCGAGGATAACTACGTAGTGGTGGTAGCACCTGTAGCAGTGGACAGCGATGGAACACTACTAAACGTAGACGGAGACCAGGCAGCGCTAAAGATAGCAGCGGCCATTAAAGCAGATAAGGTAATACTCTTGACGGACGTTGAAGGGCTAGTAGTAGACGGAGGCATCGTAAGAGAGCTCACAGCCCAAGAGGCTAGAAGCATACTACCGAAAATAGGCCCAGGCATGAACAGGAAGATGATAGAGGCGGTAGAAGCGGTAGAAGGGGGAGTACGTGAAATCCTAATAGCAAACGGGCTCCTAGAAAACCCGGTCAAAAAAGCCCTAGAAAACCCGGGGACCAGGATAGTCGGAAACCCTTAAAACAACAACATAGACCCTGACAACGTTAATACTCATTAGTAACAACTGATTACAAGAAATCCTAGCGATCTCGGCAATAGACACGGGTACATCTATCACTATCTCCCAAGCTCCTCCCAGTAGAATGACGTTATTACCAGGCCTTCATCCTGGCTTCACGAAGCTCTGGTACCCTATAACAATAAGGTCGATTGAATCAACCCTCCTACCCTACATCCCATTCCCATAGCCTAGAATTTTCCACAAACAACCAATGTACCTGGCTATGATGAGTAGAGTAGTAACAAAGGATATAAGGTTCGACTCCAGAGTATAGATAGATAGAACGAGGTGTAGACAGAGTGAACCTTAAGATCCTCTTGATAACCGCACTCATCCTAGCTCTCTTAGCTAGCATGCCCCTTGCTATATCAACCGCTCTTATCAAGCATAGCCTCGGCCACAGCGTGGAGTATACTTCCAAGGGTGGTAATAGTAGTTGTGACACCTCACCTTTAACAGAGGAGGAGGAGAGGATAGCTGTTGAGATAGCCTTGTCAGATCCCTTGATCAAGAGCATCTCCAGTAAAGCTAATATTAGTAAGGTTATGTGCTGTCTGTGGGTACAGGATAGGAGTGGTTGTAAACTCGGTGCAGATGTAGGGGTAGTTTTCGATAAAACCCTATGGGTTGAGTTGACATACCCCGATAGATTCTTCCTCAAAGATAATGTCACGATTAAAGGCCCCATAAACTCCATAACCGTAACGGTTGATCTAAATAAGAACATGGTTATTAGCTATAGGACACGAGGTGTGAAGATAAGCGTACCCGACGTCCTCAACCTAGACATGCCTAAGGAAACCCGAGATATCATAAGAAAGGCTGCCGAGCTAGCCTTAAACCATATCAACACTAGGTACTCACACAGGATAGGTAGGAATGTTAGTGAAAAGGAGCTTCACACAGAGGGAATACTAATTCTTAAAAACGAGAAGGTATGTGCTATAGGGTTTGAAGTAGTTATACCTAAAGGTGATGTTGAGGATAGAGGGCCTTTTAAGGTTAGAAAGATTGATATAATCATCGCGACCCTAGATCCATGTGCTGGTTTGAAGAGAATCGAGTCAGACTATATAGCTGATGTTGAGGAAGTTCTTGAACTTAGAGTTAAAGGTGGTTAAAAATGCGGGTAAACAATGTAATGATAAAAGCTATGAGGGTAGTAGTATCGATAACGTTTTTGATAATGTTTTTTGCACTATATATTCCAATAGCGTATCTCGGCCCCGCTACATCGGACAACTTTGGGTTAGCCTGGCTGTATGAGGATCAACTTTATAACTGGGATTTCAGCGAAACCCGTGTTGACATGAATATTGCTGACTGGCCTATAACCATAGTGTTCTACGGAGATGCTACAAAAGCTAAGGTAGCGAACGCGTTGAGGTGGAGGGGGTATCTGATCCCAGGATCCTATATGTATGCTCGAATAAACGATAGAGACCCCTACTATGGAACGGACAACTGGTTCTGGGATAGTGACAATGGGCTTAAAAAGTATGAGAGAATATCGCAATCTACAATGGAAATTTTTGCACGTGCATGTAAGGATCCTTACTTAAATAGTACATGGGATGTATTTATCCATATAAGACTCTACGCTAACCCAGATACAGGGTATATCTTCTCCCCTTGGCTGGGTAAATACGTCATAGCTTCAACTCATCTAGACGGCCTCTACATTGGCTTTCTGAGAATAGCTGAGGTTTGGAGTGGGTTTTCTTCCTTCGCAGAGTTCAGGGTACGTATTGACTTTGACGATTATAGGGCAAATGCAATAGATCTATATAATGCTGATTGGACGTGTAGGAGGGTAGGAAGCCACTACAATTACCATGATGGATATGCTACATTGATTGAAATCTCGTAATTACAGGGGGTTGCTAGGTGGATGTTTACATGAAGCGATTAGCATCCTCTCTTATAATCCTGGTTACCCTTCCCTTAGCATTGTACGAGTACTATTTCATTCCATTATATGTTTTCGTTGCTCCTCTTGAATTCTACTTACTAGGATATGAGGGGTTTCGGTGGGTTTTATGGGCTATCCCTGTAGCGTTACTCGTATACCCTGCGGTCTCCCAAACCCTCATAGTATTTCTGTTGGGTTATCTCGTAGGGGGGTTAACCTCGCGTTACAATATTGTTATTGGAGCTCTAGTGTTATCCACAGTTCAGGTGCTTGTCTGCTTCCACGGAGTGTTCGAGCACATGCTCTTGGGTATTAACCCCCTAGCACCGTTAACTATAGCTGTGCTTTTAATGATATGGAGGAGTCTATCTAACCCTAATGCTAGCATTGATCCCCTAGAGTTAATAGGGTTAATGTGGTATGTCTCGTCTAATGAGAACTTCGTATTAAAACTTGCTGCCTCCTCGCTCCACATAGTCATCGTCACATCACTTGCTATGATACTCTCACGTTCAATTGCAAAGTTTAAAGAGGTGGGCTACCTGGACCTTATAACCTCGATATACCTGTGGTTAATCCTACCATTAAAGCTTCTAGTTTATGCTGTCTATGTTTTCTTCATCTACTGGTTCTGGGTGGTAGGGGGTGATTAGCGAGGTCTACATTAGAGGGTTCTCTGGTTTCTAAACTGTTATGGTCTCAGGGGTGCTTATCTTAACCTGTAACCTTGGTTTTACATATGTTAGTGTTTTAAGCTGGTGTGTAACGTTGTTGTTTTGGTGGTTTGGTTTGGTTAGGGTTAGTGTTGCTAGTGTTGTTAGGGGTTTGGTTTTTAGTAGGCCTTTTATTAGGGGTTGTCTTGCTGAGGGTGTTGTTAACTATAGTGCTCTAGCTAGGCTTCTTTCTGATGAGCTTAGGGTTAGGGGTATCCATGCTTCTCATGGTGCTATTAAGATGGCTTTGGTTAGGATTAGGGAGGAGGTTGTTGAGAGCGAGAGGGAGCTTAAGGCTAAGCTTAAACGTGTTCTAGGCTCTACTGTGTTACAACTTCAATCAGATCTCGTTGTTGTTACTGTTAGGAAGCATGCTATAATGGCTAGGCTTCCGAGTATAGTTAAGTCTATGGAGATGGCTAGGTTCTTCCAGATACTACAGGGTGTTAACACATTTACATTCATAGTTTCAAAGGAGAACTTGGAGGAGCTCCTGAGAAACGTTGGGAGGGATGATGTTGTCGAGATCCTAGAGGATCAAGCTGCAGTTATACTTGTAAGTCCAAGGGATATAGTTGAAACACCCGGGGTTGTAGCTTTGATAGCATCTACATTGTATGAGAACGATATTAATATAACTCAGATAGTCTCATGCTACAATGACACCATAGTTCTTGTTGATGCTATGAAGGCGTGGGAGGCCTACAGGGTTCTAGAGACGTTGATCAAGTCTATGAGGGGCTAGGTTACCTTAACCATAGCCAGTATTAAAATGTAACACTAATATTACACTTTCCATAGAACCTGTTTCAGAAAGGCTTTTAATGTGATTCTTATTATATTTTCTAGCGGTGTTTACTGTGAGGGTTGCATTAGCTTACTCCGGGGGTTTGGATACAAGTGTTATACTGAAGTTGCTTCAGGAGAGGCTTGGGGCTGAGGTTGTAACCGTTACTGTTAACGTTGGGCAACCTGAGGATTTCAACGCTATAGAGGCTAAGGCCTACAAGCTTGGTGCTATAAAACACTACACTATTGATGCTAGGAGGGAGTTTGTTGAAGGCTACGTGTTTAAAGCTATTAAGGCTAATGCTCTCTACGACAACCTATACCCTCTCTCCACAGCTCTAGCTAGACCCCTCATAGCCGGTAAGGTTGTTGAGGTAGCTTTAAAGGAGGGGGCTGATGCTGTTGCGCACGGGTGTACTGGTAAGGGTAATGACCAGATTAGATTTGATCTCGCATTCAAATCCCTAGCTCCACACCTTAAGATCATAGCTCCTGTTAGAGAGTGGGGTCTTACGAGGGATTGGGAGGTTGAGTACGCTCTAAAACATGGGATACCTGTTAAGAGTAAGGTTTACAGTATTGATGAGAACCTATGGGGTAGATCGATAGAGGCTGGGGTCCTAGAGGATCCTATGGTTGAGCCGCCAGAGGAGGTTTTCGAGTGGACAGTCCCGCCTAGCAGGGCTCCGGATAAGCCTGAGTACATTGAGATAGGATTTGAGGCGGGTGTTCCAACGAGTGTTAACGGGGAGGCTATGGATCCGGTGGAGCTCATAACATATCTTAACAAGCTTGCCGGAGCTCACGGCGTTGGGAGGGTTGATATGATTGAGAATAGGGTTATAGGATTGAAGAGTAGGGAGGTCTACGAGGTCCCAGCCGCTATGACATTGATAACAGCTCATAGGGATCTTGAAAGGCTTGTTTTAACCAAGAGAGCCTATGATTTCAAGGAGATTGTCGACATGGAGTGGGCTAAACTCGTATACCAAGGCCTCTGGTTTGAACCGCTAAGGGAGGCTTTAGATGCCTTCATAGATAGTGTTGAACCACCGGTCACGGGGACTGTTAGGGTTAAACTCTACAAGGGCGGAGTCTACGTTGTCGGTAGGAGCTCCCCATACTCATTGTACGACCACGAGCTCATATCATACTTTAAGGGTAGCTTCGACCAAAGGCTATCCATAGGGTTTATAGAGCTCTACGGACTACAAGCTGTTAAAGCTTATAGGAAGAAGGCTGGTTTAGCCTAGGTGGCTTCACCATTGGCCTACAGGGAGCCCCTGCTAGGGCTGACGAGGCCTGAGATTACAAGGTACACCTCGTCCATCGAGGATGACAAGCTTATAGTATGTGAGGTTCTAGAAGTACTAGAGGCTCACTTGGAGGAGCTCGTGGAGTCCAAGGTTGTACCCCTGGAGTCTGCTAAGAGAATACTCTCTGAGATTGAGAGCTTGAAGAGGGATCCCTCTAAGCTCTTCACCTACAATGTTGAGGATGTGCATGAGGCTATAGAGGTTTACCTAGGGGAGAAGCTTGGAGTTGAAGCTGGATACCTTGCCCTAGGGAGGAGTAGGAATGATCATGTAGCTGCAGCTCTAAGACTTAAAGTGTCAAGGCTTCTAATAGAGGAGGGCTGGGAGCTCCTCAAGCTGAGGAGGATCCTCCTGGTTAAGGCTTTGGAGCATAGGGAGACCCCAATGGTCCTATATACTCACACACAGCCGGCTCAGATATCCACGTTAGCCCACTACCTGTTGTACGTAGACGAGCTTATAGCAACATACCTAGAGCTCCTACCATCAATAATAAGTGTAACCCTCAGATCCCCCCTGGGCTCAGGGCCCGCAGCTGGGGTTTCAACACCAATAGATAGGGTTAGAATTGCATCAAAGCTCTTCAACGGGGGCATAGTGTATAACAGCTTGTACGCCACAACAAGTAGGGATTTCGCACTACTAGCTCTAGCTTTCAACGCAAGCCTACTAGCATCTCTATCAAGGGTTGTAGAAGACCTAATACTACTCTCAACACC
>JAJHQN010000063.1 GCA_020833325.1 Desulfurococcaceae archaeon
GTAAGTGTAGGGTTGGGGGTCGTAGCCCTAAAAGGCTCTTCACCCCTCAGTGGGGGTGAGCTTAAACTCATCCCCTAGTTCTACTCTCACCTCTTCCAGCCCTTTATACCATGATGCCCGTTACGCCCTTTGAACTTTGAGTAGCTTGCACCTCTCATATAGCATTTCAACCTTATCACCTTTAATCCTGAACTCTACCGGTATCCTTCCTGTTAGCGTGTATACTGTGAAGAGAGCGTAGTCCTCCTCCACCTTTACTGGTGTTAGTGGGGTTACATCCTCTACGAGTCTATCCCTGTACTCTATAACCAGTGTTCCCGCTCTCCTCCTAACTGTTAACCTCATCGTCCCCTTGAACGTCTCGTATACCCCTTGTAGCTTACCATAGACTCTATCGATTCTCCTGAACTTGAGAGCTTCGGGGTTGTAGCCTAGCATGTGGGCTAACGTGTACTGTGCTATTAGCGATAGGGGGTAACCGCTACAGTTAGACATAACAAGCTACACATAACAGCTTCGAGTGGATCTTAGAATCTAATAAGTGAAGACGTTAAGCTTAAGAATCTTAGAATGTATTTTAGTAAAGTGGGGGCGATGACGAGATTACTGGGGGTTACTCTATGGGAGGACTGTATGCCGTACATGGAGTTGAAAGTAGTGAGGAGGACTCCTCGGTGTACTCGAATCCCTACATGGAGTTGAAAGACGTAGGCTGTATATGTTAGAACGGAGCCTCCGTGTCCTACTAGCTTTCTGCCTAGGAAATCCTCTTTTACCATGAGCCCGTAGCCGTAGCCATCTGCTACTATCGACTCGTAGGGTAGCCTAGCGTGTATGCTCTCAGCTAGCTCCACCATTCTAGGGCTTAGGAGCTCCACTCCATTGTAAACTCCCCGGTTTAACAGCATAACGGTGTACCTGGCCATATCGAGTGGGTTACTCAGGAGGCCTCCATCAGCTGTAACACCGTAGGGGAACCTGCTCTTCACATGCCTTCCATCCCTATCGATTACATACCCTACGGCCACATCAGGATCCCTCTCCACCTCCTCCCTCCTAAAGTAGCTCCTCTTCATCCCGAGAGGCTCCAGGATGTTCCTCCTAACGAAATCCTCGTAGCTAATACCTGAAACCCTTTCAACAACCTTGCCTAGGATGACGTAGCCCTCGTTTAGGTAAAAGAACCTCTCCCCAGGTCTAGCCTCAACCCAGCCCTCAAAGCCCTTCATGAACGTCATAACGTCATCTGGGTAGCTTAGCGGAAGCCACGAGCCATCTAGGCCTAGAACACCTCTAATGAAAGCCTCAGCATAGCCCAAAGCTGGGATACCACTAGGGATGAAAGCGTAAAGCTTAAATACCAGATCCTACACCATGTATATGGAGCCCCCACCCGGGGGCTTAATGGAATAGAATCCATTCAATGGAGTTGAGAGATTTCCATAGTGGACATGAACCGTGATGATGCAGAATCCATTCAATGGAATTGAAAGGGTCGTGAACGTCCAGGAGCCCCCTCTCAGCAAGCATCAGTATGGAGAGTGCTGTGAAGGACTTAGTTATAGAACCTATACCGTAGATTGTAGCTGGGGTAGCGGGAGCTAGAACATCCAAATCCCTGTAACCAAAACCCCTGGAGTATACAACCTCGCTACCCCTAACAACAGTGATGCTTAAACCAGGCATCCTATACTCGCTCATCTTCTCTACAATAAAACTTTCAACCACATTCCAGTACAAGCTCGTCACCGTGTGGTACTGCTAGCTGAGAGATTATAAAGCGTGCTATAGTAGCTGGTAAGGACATATTGAATTATGGATGGCAGAGAATCTGGGAGCCCTCGGAGTCAAGCAAATAGGATTGTCGGTGCTTGGAGTTCATCATGGTTCAGTAGCACACAAGCTCCTCATCCAGGTTAACATGTCTACCTGGAAGGTTTTAAATTCTAAGCTTGGATCCGCGGAGCTCTTCATCGCCTCTACACCGCATCTAGTAGGTGGTGGTTTACAGTCAAGCTACACATAAGCTTTTTGTGGGGCTCACGGGGTTTGATGTTAGGGTTTAGCTAGCATTCTATCATGGGGGCTTTGATCCCCTTCTCGCACACTATCTTCCTTGACCTCTCGTAGCCTGCGTCTGCGTGTCTTACAACTCCTATTCCTGGGTCTACTGTTAGCACTCTCTCAGCTCTCTCCTCTGATTCCTTGGACCCGTCTAGTACTAGGCCGAATCCAGCGTGTATAGAGTATCCAATCCCAACCCCTCCTCCGTGGTGGAAGCATACCCATGTTGCTCCTGCAGCTGTGTTTAGTAGAGCGTTTAGCACGGGCCAGTCTCCTATGGCGTCACTTCCATCCTTCATACCCTCAGTCTCCCTATAGGGGCTTGCCACGCTCCCGCTATCAAGGTGATCCCTCCCAATCCACATTGGCCCTATCTCCCCAAGCCTTATGAGGCTGTTCATTAGCTTTCCAAACCTAGCTCTCTCACCGTAACCAAGCCATACAACGCGAGCTGGTAGCCCTTGGAATTTAACGTAGTGTCTCGCCTTCTCAACCCATCTTACAAGCCTCCTGTTATCCTTGAATGTTGCTATAAGCTCGTCGTCGAGCCTGTATATGTCCTTTGGGTTACCTGTCAGGCTAGCGTACCTGAAGGGCCCCCTACCCTCCTCGAACATAGGCCTTATGTATGCTTGTACGAAGCCTGGGAACTCGAATGCATCCTTGTATCCCGCCTCGTAGGCCATCTTCCTAATATTGTTACCGTACTCGAATACAACAGAACCCCTCCTCTTAAACTCAACCATAGCCTGTACGTGTACCTTCATACTCTCAAGAGCCCTCCTCTTATACTCCTCAGGGTTCTCAACCCTAAGCCTTTCAGCCTCCTCAACACTCAAACCCAGGGGTACGTAGCTTAGGGGGTCGTGTGCTGGTGTTTGATCTGTTACAACATCTGGTATGATGCCCAGCTTTAACATCTCATTGTAAACCTCAGCTGCGTTACCGAGAAGCCCTATGCTTAGAGGCTCCCTCCTCTCCTTAGCTGTTAGGGCCGTGTCGAGAGCTCTATCAAGGCTATCAGTCCATGTGTCTAGGTAGCCGTGTCTAATCCTCCTCTCAATCATCCTCCTATCAACCTCAACAACCAAAGCTACACCACCATTCATCTTAACAGCTAGGGGTTGAGCTCCGCCCATCTCACCGAGACCAGCTGTTAGAACAAGCCTACCCTCAAGGGTCCCATCTGGGAAGTGCTCCTCAGCTGCGAAAGCGAAAGTCTCATAGGTACCCTGTAGTATACCCTGGGTCCCAATATAGGACCAGCAACCAGCAGTCATCTGACCGAACATCGTTAGGCCCCTACGCTCAAGCTCCCAGAAAACCTCCCAATCAGCCCATTTAGGTACAAGCATAGCATTACTCACGACAACCCTAGGAGCCATCCTATGGGTTTTGAAAACAGCAACAGGCTTACCGCTCTGAACAACAAGGGTCTCGTCATCACCCATCTCAAGGAGAACATCAACTATGGCCTCAAAAGCATCCCAACTACGAGCAGCCCTTCCAGTACCACCGTATACAATGAGGTTAGCAGGATCCTTAGCAACCTCGGGGTCTAGAACGTGGAAGAGCATCCTTAGAATACCTTCAACCTGCCAACTACCACTCCTCACATTCAAATCCCAACCAGCAATATGACTAACCCTAAGCCCCTCCCAAGGCCTATAATAACCCTTCTCAATAAGCTTGTAAATAGGCCTACCCTTATAAGCCTCGAGAACCTCCCTAGCACTCACACCCATCACCAAGCCTAGAGGGATACAGATAAAGGTTAAAAAATAATTAATAACTAAGATAACCTCAGATTTAAGATGTAGAGCTCTTCATTCCATCGCTAATCCTATAAAAATGTTATAAACTCCTAGAATATCGTAGAGGGTCCAATAATATTTTCCCGAAAGTTTCTGACGCCCACAGTTTACACACCATAGGTGAAGGAGCCTTTTTGAATATCAATAATTATATGGTCGACAGTCTCATAATAAGGTTTAAAACTTCTAAGGAACTATACATCTAGTAAGGCAGGTGATCGATATGGCTGGCGTTCCCAGGAATCTCTTAATTGCTGGTATAGTTGTTCTAATCATTCTGGTGATTGGTGCCATATTCATAGCTACTAGGCCACCTCAACCTACTCCTACACCTACACCTGCTACCGTTAAATTAAAGGTTATTGGGCCTTGGGCTGGAGCTGAAGCTGAGTACTTCAATAAGGTTCTAGAGGAGTACAAGAGGATTAAGCCTAATGTTGAATTTGAATACTCTACGGTAAGGGCTGAGGATTTAGCCAAAACTCTGCCCTTACAGCTTGATGCTAGGACTACCCCAGCTGATATTATAATAACACCTTGGGGTTGGTTTATAGTTGAAATGGCTAAAAAAGGTCATATTGTGGATCTAACCACGGTTATAAACAAGGATGATTACGTAGCAGGCGTTTTAGATTCTGTAACCTGGGATGGTAAGATTTGGGCCGCGCCTTTCACGATGTGGCTTAAGCCTGGATTCTGGTATAGAAAGTCGTTCTTCCAAGCCCACGGCCTTTCAGAACCTAAGACGTGGGATGAGTTTAAATCTCTTCTAGATAAAATCAAGGGTATTAGTGGTGTGAAGAACCCGATTGTCACAGGTGATGGTGTTGGATGGCCTATAAGTGATGTAACTGAGCACTTCATAATAGCCATCGGAGGTCCTCAACTTCAATTAGATCTTATAAGCGGTAAGGTTAAGTTTAACGACGCTAGAGTCAAGAGTGTGTTCGAAGCCTACCTAGTCCCTCTAATTAAGGCTGGGTACTTCAGCGAACCTATAGAGTGGACTAAGGCTGTTGAGCTATGGTGGAAGGGTGATTACGCTCTATACTTCATGGGCACATGGATAACCGGGATGGTGGAGAACCCGGATGACCTAGGCTTCTTCCCACTACCAGGAGCTAAGGGTGTTGTTGGGGGCACGGACTACATATTTGTGCCTAAGTACTCTGCTAACCTAAATGTTGCACTTGAGTTCCTAAAATGGCTTGCAACTGAGGGTCAGGTTGTTCATGGCTCGACGAAGGCGGGTAAGATCCCCACATGGGTTAAGGCTAGCCCTGGAGCTCTCTGGAAGCCCATGCAGGATGTCTATAGGAAGGTTCAAGATCTAAAACTAGCAATACTACCCGACATGGACGATACGGTTGGTGGTGATTGGCAAACACTATTCTGGGATCAGCTGAAGCTACTGTGGGTTAGCCCCGATAAGCTGGGTAGTGTTCTCGACACGTTAACTAGGGAGCACCCTGCAACCAAGGGTTAGCATGAGATGCGTTTAGCTAGACGCCTAAGACCACTTGTTTTTCTAGTACCCCCGTTTACCCTGATAGCTGTATTTGTTATCTACCCTATACTAGCAACTTTCTACTATAGCTTCTATGATAAGAACACGGGGCTCCTCAGTCTTGATAATTACAAGGAGGTTCTTCTATCCAGCAACCCTCTCAACATAATTATAGCAAGAAGTTTCTCCCACACACCACCTTGGGGTGCTTTAGTTCACAACCTAGTCTGGGTAGCCTTACACGTCCCTATTGTGACGTTTTTAGGACTCATCATAGCATATCTACTTAAATATCATGTAAGAGGTAGCACGATAATAAAGGCCGTATTGTTTCTAGGCATAGTGATCCCTCCTGCTGTGGGAGGCCTCATAATAAGGTTTATGTTTGAAGCTGATATAGGCATAGTACCGATCCTGTTCTCATACGTGGGTGTGGAGAGCCTCTCAAAAACGTGGACCCTATATCCTCAAACAGCTCTTCTAGCCCTCATACTAGGTTCTGTGTGGTTGTGGCTAGGGTTCTCTGTTACGGTATTCGCAGCAGCCATGGAGACCATACCGAGAAGCCATATTGAAGCTGCGAAAGTCTTCGGGGCATCAACATGGCAGATATTCTATAAGATTGTAGCTCCCCAACTTAAGCCAGCCATAACAGTGGTGGTTGTTATGACGCTACTTTGGGATCTAAAGATATTCGACATAGTCTACGCCTCTACAGGAGGGGGGCCTGGGGGTTCAACAACTGTTTTAGCCTTAGTTATGTACAACTACTTTGCTAGAGCCCTAGACTATTATAAATCAGCAGCTGTAGCTGTAATCCTAACACTTGTAGTGATACCCTTTATAGTTTTAATCATAAGGAGGGAGAGAGGTTGAAAAAGAGTTTCATATCAAGAAGAGCTTTTAAGACGTTAGCATTAAACCTGGTCGTGTGGGTGTTCGCTCTAGCCTGGATGCTACCCTTCATAGGTCTCGTAGCTGTCTCCATACAACCTTATAGGGAGGTGGTTGTGAAGGGGTGGGTTAGAGTACCTGATTTAAGCTCTCTAACTCTCAACAACTATATTGAAGCTCTTAGGAACCCTCTCTACGATCTAGCTACAGGTTATAGGAACTCAGTGATTGTAGCCTTCTTAAGTTCCCTAATACCCGTGGTTGCCGCTGCTCTAACCGCCTATGCGTTCGCGAACTTGGATTTTAGGTTGAAAGCACTGCTTTTTGCAACAATACTCTTCATAATGATGGTACCTCAACAGCTCACCGTGGTACCACTATTCCTCCTGTACCGTAATCTAGGTCTATATGACACCTTTCAAGGGATAATACTGCTTCATAGTGCTTGGGGTATAGCGTGGGTTACCTTCTTCCTAAGGAACTACCTTAGATTCATACCTAGGAGTTTAGTTGAAGCAGCTAGAGTTGATGGAGCCTCTGAGATCACGATATTCTACAAGATAATACTACCTCTAAGCATCCCCGCTCTCATTGCATCCTTTATAATGCAGTTCACCTGGGTTTGGAATGACTTATTCTACGCTCTCGTATTCCTAGCAAGTAGAGATAAGCAGGTTATAACTCAGAAGGTTGTCATGTTAAAAGGGGAGTTTCACATAGATTGGGGTCTTCTAACAGCCGGATCCATAATATCAATGTCCACGCCATTAATACTCTATGTAGTTTTTAATAAGTACTTTATGAGAGGGGTTGCAGCATGGGGTGTTAAGAGGTGACATCCGCGTTTCTTAAACTCGATAGAGTTACCAAGAGATTTCGTAATGTAATAGCTGTTGATAAAGCCAGCCTAGATGTTGGTAAAGGCGAACTTCTAGTGCTACTCGGACCTAGTGGTTGTGGTAAAACAACCACTCTGAGGATAATAGCTGGTCTTGAAACACCTGATGAGGGTAGAGTTTACATTGATGGTGTTGATGTAACAGACATGGAGCCTGGAGATAGGGATGTTTCTATGGTTTTCCAGGATTACGCCTTATACCCTCACATGAGCGTATTCGATAACATAGCTTTCCCACTAACTGTTAAGAGAGGTAAGCTTCGTCTCAGCAGAAGGGATATCGAAGAGAGGGTTCTCAAAGTTGCTAAAATGCTTAGAATAGAGGAGCTCCTAGATAGGAAGCCTCCACAGCTTAGTGGAGGGCAGCAACAGAGGGTTGCTCTAGCTAGAGCCCTTGTTAGAGAACCCAAAGTATGGCTTATGGACGAGCCCCTAAGTAACCTTGACGCTCTAGTTCGAATGCAGGTTAGAGCTGAGCTTAAGAAGTTGCAGAAGGATCTAGGTATAACAACGGTCTATGTGACACATGATCAAATAGAGGCTTTAACTTTAGCTGATAGAATCGCTGTCATGAACAAAGGTCGTATACTACAAGTGGGTTCACCTAAAGATGTTTACGAGAACCCAGAGCACGTATTCGTAGCAACATTCATAGGAGCACCCCCAATGAACATCCTGGAATGTGAGGCTACGAAGGAGATCATTGAGTGTCCAGGCTTCTCCAAGCCCCTACCACCTAGTACTAGAGGTTTACAAGGTAAACTCTATGTAGGGATTAGACCTGAACACATTGAAATAGTTAGTATAAGTGAGGTTACCAAAGAGGATGTTGTGGAAGCCAGGGTCTACGTCGTGGAGCCTCTCGGCTCCGAGTACATCGTCAACGTGGTGTTGGGAGGTGAGATTGTTAAAGTTAGAACTTCGAGAGAACTCCTGCTAAGCCCTGGAGACACCGTTTACCTCAAAATTAACTGGAGTAAGGCTTCAGTTTTTGATTTTGAGAGTGGGAGATCTTTAGGTAAGCTTTTAAAAGCGTTAGTCTCCTGAAATCTAACGCCTACCCTGTTACACGGATTTAAGGCTTCCTCGGTATACGCTACTCTCTAGGTGTTTGTTTTGAGCTCTTTGTTCCTTACTGGCACTCTTGTTAGTGTTGTGGCGGCTGTTGTTATAGAGTTGTTTGTTTTCGCTGCTCTCTTTCAAGGCCTGGTTGTTATATGCTCTCCTCTAGGAGTCCTAGGGGGTTTTGTGTTGTTGCTCCTAGCTTTTGCCGCCCTCTACTCGTACTCAAGGGGGTCTTCTCATGCTAGGTGGAGTGTGAGCTTCATAGCCCCCTTGGGTATGCTAGCGGGTTTTATAGCTCTCTTGATGGTGGTGTTGGGGTACTCGTGCCCTCTCACCCCCTTGAGGGTTTTGTTCGTAGCATATGTTATCGAGACTATTGTGGCTTACAGGTTGAGGCTTGATTTCAGGGCTTACTCCCGGTTGTCAGCAGATGTTTTCCTCGTTGGGGTTACATTGTTCACCTTAGGATTACTCCTCGTTAACATTGATGAGCTGTTGATCCTCGTAAGCCTCCTTGGGAATACAGTTAAGCTTGTAGCCCTCCTACATCTATCCATAGCCGTATACGCTGGATCCCAGAGGGTCTAAGGCCCCCTCCCCTGCTCCCATCTTTCAACTTTTTTGAGCACGGCTGTCATGTCTTTGAATGTGGTCACGGCGATTCTTACGGAGAACACTACTAGGATTGCTGCCAGGGCCCCTAGTAGTATGGCGTATGGTGTTGAGCCTAGGAGTCTTACTGCATCCCCACCCCCAGCTAGTAGTGTAAGCCAGGCGAAGTCCATCCAAACATGGCTTACATACATGACGGTGAAGCCCCTCAACCCTAGCTTGGAGGACTCCTCTATCAAGGGGTAGCCTACGGTAAGCCACCATAGGAGGAAGTACGCGTTGAAACCCGTTAGGAGAGCTCCTGTAACAACAGCCCCGAGGAGGCCGCCTCCAGCTATTGAAGCTGAACCCTGGGAGCCCCCAAGGCCCATGGCAATGCTAATTGCGTCTCTTAAAAGCATGTAGGAGAAGTAGAGTAGGAATAGGACTACGACGATGTTGAGAGCATACTTAAACCTACCAATGAAGCTCCTAAGAGTAGACGTAAACCTGTAAAGGAGGAGCACGTATGGAAGCTCAACAACCATATGACCTAGAGCTGCGAGAAAACCACCAAGAGGCCCCATCAAAGCCCCAAGAGCTACAGCTGAAGCAGAGAGAGGCCCAGGGCTAAGAGCACCACTAGGCGTAATAGCCAACGTTAGGAGAACAACCACCCTATAACTAGACAACACAAACACCTAAAACAGGAGCCACACGCAGGGGGTTTAAAGCCATCATGAAGCCCACCCGTGGATCCCGCATACAATGACCCCTCCCCGCCCTTTAGAGGGCGGGGTTTCGAACCTCTGGGTCTTGGGTGTTAGCCCTCCGAGTGGGGTTTAATGGTTTTACACCGTTATGTGTTACAATGTAGCTTTCAATCTTTCTTGTTATCTTTACCTTGTACCCCTGTCTTCTTGCTATGTTTAGTGCTGCGTTTACATCTGCGTTTATCTTCCTCCCGGTCCTCCTGCAGACATACAAGCCTCTGTAAATCCTGCCGTTCTCGTGTATTTCACCGCATAC
>JAJHQN010000003.1 GCA_020833325.1 Desulfurococcaceae archaeon
CTGAAATTCTCTCCCTAGCCATCTTCCTATGCTGTAGAATCCATTACATGGAGTTGAAAGCACTTGGCAAACCTAGCCTGCCCAGTCCTGTACAGTGGCATAGAATCCATTACATGGAGTTGAAAGGTCCTTCAGCATCAGCCCTCTCTTGAAAACACCTTCGAATCCATTACATGGAGTTGAAAGCCACTCGAATGTGATCAGCATCCTCTCAGCATACCTCTTGAATCCATTACATGGAGTTGAAAGCGCCTTCCTACGTGGCAATCTCACCACCATACTAGGAGCGAATCCATTACATGGAGTTGAAAGCACTTGGCAAACCTAGCCTGCCCAGTCCTGTACAGTGGCATAGAATCCATTACATGGAGTTGAAAGGGGTCTGTTGTTGTTCTTGAAAATGTTATTTCTTCAAAGTTGGAATCCATTACATGGAGTTGAAAGATATACAAAGATTATGCCTTGACCCAATCACAAATAGTTCACGAATCCATTACATGGAGTTGAAAGGAGGGCCTGGTTGGGGAGTATGTTAGGCTGATGGACACCGAATCCATTACATGGAGTTGAAAGGAACAAGCTGGGCCTCAAGACGGTGTTCGTGTTCTACGAGAATCCATTACATGGAGTTGAAAGAAACTCCCATGGGGCCATAGGCCTAGTCTCCTCAACCTCGAATCCATTACATGGAGTTGAAAGGTAGCGGCACTCGACGGGCCCCGACTCCCTGCTCCTGAGAATCCATTACATGGAGTTGAAAGGCAACGGCAACGAAAACATGGAGCTGGGCGGGCTGGAGCGAATCCATTACATGGAGTTGAAAGTCGTCCCCTTATAATCTACTATCATTGTGGCGTACTGCCTGTTAAGCTCAATATGGTACCTGTAATTCCTAGAACCAGGAATCCATTACATGGAGTTGAAAGTTTACTGTTACTTTGTCCTTTAGTTTCAGCCCTTTGGCGAGAATCCATTACATGGAGTTGAAAGCCAAACTGGGCTGAAGGAGTCCTTAAGCCACCCCATATGAATCCATTACATGGAGTTGAAAGCACCTAGCCACTTCCACCTAACGGTCTTGGGCTCCGGGAACAACCGAATCCATTACATGGAGTTGAAAGTTGGGCAGTAGCACCGAGCAGGCTAGAGGTGATAATGAATCCATTACATGGAGTTGAAAGGACAGGTTCCTGATATTCCACCTGAAGCCCTACGATAGGGAGACGGAATCCATTACATGGAGTTGAAAGAACCCCACACCTCAACCCCCATCTTTTTCCTTTTCGAATCCATGAATCCATTACATGGAGTTGAAAGCATGATATCGGAGCCAGGTCTCACAGACCCAGACGTGATAGAGGAATCCATTACATGGAGTTGAAAGCTCGACCTTACCCTCCAATGCTAGGCTCAGTACTCTCGACGGAATCCATTACATGGAGTTGAAAGTTTGAGGATGTTGAACAGACCATACTTGACGGGCTCGTGAATCCATTACATGGAGTTGAAAGTAGATGTAATCCCAGTATGATGGGTGGGGTTTATCGGGTGGTGGACCGGCCGGGATTTGAACCCGGGACCTCCGCCGTGCGAGGGCGGCGCTCTTCCAGGCTGAGCTACCGGCCCATCCTTTAGTTGGTTGTATTCCCTGGTGGTTTTAACCTTTAGTTGGGGTGTGGTTTCCTCTTAGGGTATCTCCATTATAACTCCCTTTTCTGTAGCTTCTGATAGTCTCATCATTATTGTTTTGAATGCTTCTGCTAGCACTTTCCTGTTATCATAGTTTTTCACTATCTCTTCTAGTTTGCTTCTCTTAGCTTCTCCTAGTTTTAAGGCTATTTCTATCATGTTCTTTGTGGCTCTTCTAGCTTCATCTACTATTGTTATGTGTGCTGTTTGTGCTGTTCTACTGAAGGGGTTTAGGTCTATTGCCGCTACCATCTTCCCAGCTTTTCTTAGCGCTTGTGTTCTATCTCCATCCTCTATTGCTACTAAGATGAAGTCTGCTGTGTATATGCCGTCTCTACATACTATTCCTCTCGGGCTCTCCAAGCCCTCTATCTGTGCCTTTTCGCACCCAACTCCTAGGACGTTCTGTGCTCCCTCTCTTTCTAGGAGCCTAGCTATCTTAGCCACCCTCTCCTCAGTTCTATAGAATAGGTTTACCTCTACCAGGGCTCCTGTTAGCTTAGCTAGCTCCACTATCTCCCTAGCTGCTAGGGCGGCGTAGTTACCGTTAACCGATATTACAGGCTTCCTAGCTAGCAGCATACTAGCCACTGTAGTCTCCTCAGCTACTAGAGCGAAGGGGTGGCTACGCTCACCTAGTATGTAGTCGAAAGCCTCACCGCGACCATGGGCTATAAGGCCTTGAGGTACCACAATACCATCTATGAAAGCCTCTACAAGCTTCTCCCTAACAACTAGAGATTCATACCTAGGGTGGCTCCTAGGTATATCCCAGTGCACTCTAGGCCACCCAGAGCTCAGGCCCACCCCTTGAGGGTTCTAGGTAGTAGATCTTATAACCTAGCTTCTGAAGATGGCCTAGGGAATCGCCCAGCCTATCACTCTCAACAACAGCAACTACAACACCCTTCTTACCATAAACCGTTACCAAGCCGGGGGTCTTCAAGAGATGCTCCTCCCCGCTCTCCCCAACAAGCCCTCTTAACACCCCATTATCCACGTTGAACTTCAACACTAGCTCCGAGAAAACGTTGAAGTCCATGGACTCTATAACCCTTTCTATTAGAGGTTCTGCCTTCTCATGCAACCCCATCTCAACATAGTATCTCAGCAGATCCCTGGTATGCTCTTGTTTAACCATTAAAGCTAGGATTGATAGACCTGGTGGCAGTTGCTTACAATCAACGAGCCCTACGCTAGGAGCTCCAGGCTTAATTCTAACAGCTAGCCCGACACCACATGATATAGCTAGGACATCCCCGAGCCCAGTGGATTCTATTATCTCAGCCTCATGGGCCACCTTTAAGGACTTAGTATATGTTAAACCCCTTAAGAACCCCATTGTTAAAGCTGATGCTATGGCTGTTGACGCGCTAACAGCGAAGCCAACACCGGGCGGGAGGGGGGTGTTAATCTCTAACCTTAAATCATAAAGTCCAAGGAGCTCTCCCACCCTTCTAACAGTAGATATGGTTACATCATCCAACCCCCCCTCGCCAGGGATGCAAACCCTAGCTCTCGGCTCTACTACCAATCCAACTCCCGTAGACCCTATCTCGCTTAAACCCCCTTTTCCAGTGTGGGGTTTGAATAAAGCTGTAATATGGTGGGGGGATGTCGAGCAGATCTTATGCCTCAAGGTTCACCCTCTCCTCAAGATCTTCAAAGCCTCATCTACCACCAGCCTTGCTAAGAGCTCCTTATGCATCGCACCTAGCACTCTATAACTACCATCACCATAGGCTATTAACGCCATGTTAGTCTCTGATGCAAAACCTGTCCCAGGGAAGCCTACGGGATTCGCTACGACTATGTCAGCCTTATACCTGTTAAGCTTCTCTAACGCCGCCTCCCTAAGCTTATCCACATCTAAAGTGTGCTCAGCTGCAAACGCAACTAGAACCCTAGGCTTCCTCCTAATACCCTCAAGCACTTTAGGTGTAGGCTTAAGATTTAAGATTAACTCAACCCCACTCTTAACCTTACCTTCATAACGCTCCCCTGGGGTGAAATCAACTGGTGCTGCCGCAGCCACTATGACATCGTACTCCTCCTCTGTAAGCTTAGACACTATATCCCTCATATCGCTGGTGGTCTCAACATTAAACCTCCTAACCATGTGAGGTGGCTGTAGGCTCATCGGGCCGTGTACCAGGTCGACACTAGCCCCCCTAGACCACGATTCTACAGCCACCTCAACACCCATCCTACCACTACTAGGGTTTGATATAAACCTAACTCTATCCAACCACTCCCTAGTGGGCCCTGCTGTAACTAAGACCCTCAACCCCCTCATATCCCTACCCCTACTTGTTACCGAAGCTGCAATCCTGGCAACAAGCTCGGGCTGAGGATACCTAGCAACTCCTTTCTCCACAACGGGAGGTATAATAGTGACACCCTGCTCTTCCAGCCTCTTAACAGCGGATTTATACTGTTCACTATCGTAAAGGCTTGAGTGCATAGCCGGCGCCACAATAACACTCTTACCATAACCTAGAGCGGAGACAGCTGCTAGAGCCACGGGGTTATCCACAATACCATATGCTATCTTAGCTACGGTCGATAGGGTAGCGGGGGCTATTAGTATTGAATCGGAGCTCCTAACAAGGCCTACGTGCTCCGTCTCCCCGGTTAGCTCGATTAAGGGTTTAAAGCCTGTAGCCCAGTGTAGTAGAATCTCTCCAACATACTTCCTAGCCTCATAGGTCATAACAGGGATTACCCTGGCTCCCCTCCGGATAAGCCACCTAGCAGTATCAACAGCCTTATATGCCGCTACACTCCCCGTAATACCTAGGATAACGGTTTTACCTTCAAGGTACCTGTTAACCTCTCCCACGATATCCTTTACCGGGTGATGCTCGGGTAACCTCAATTTAGGGTAACCTCCTCAACACCCTATAGTTAGGTTGGAGGGGATATTTTTTAAACTCCCCCCAGCATATCTTGTGAAACCTTGGAGGCTTAGTGGTCTATGGCCGAGTTCACTGTTAGGAGGGCTAGGGAGAGCGATATACCGGAGGTTATGAGGATTAATATGGAGACTTTACCAGAGAACTACTGGTATGGTTTCTACAAACACCTCCTAGATAACTGGGGCGAGGCTTTCCTAGTAGCGGAGATTGAGGGTAAGCTCGTAGGATACGCTATGAGTAGAGTTGAGGAGCAGGCGGACCCAGTACTCCTTGGTTTAACAGTAGAGCTTGAAGAGGAGGGCAGTTTCTTAAAACGCATCGTATCTATGCTCAAAAGCCTTACAGAGCCTAGACCTGTAGGTCACCTCGTTTCAATAGCTGTTAGGGAGCAGTATAGGAGGATGGGTGTAGGATCAAGGTTGCTAGAGGGGACTATAAGGGCTATGATGGATGTTTACAAAACAGACTCCATATACCTTGAGGTTAGAATATCCAACATACCAGCTATAAGGCTCTACGAGAAGTACGGGTTCAGGAAAGCTAGGATAATCAAGGGATACTACTCTGATGGGGAGGACGCGTATGTCATGGTTAAAAGGTTAAAGTGAGCGTGTAACTGCTAAGATCGGAGTCGTCGGTTGAGACAGGTGTCTTCACAGGCAACCCCTCAGACCCGCGGACTCCCCATCACCTATAAGAGGTGGCCGTGGAGGCCTTTAACCTCTCAACCTCTCCAAGCGGTTTTAACGCCATTAGGGTGGTATACGCTAACACTACAGCTGAAACTAGTAGAGGTGCATGAAGTGCTAGAGCCTCATACAAGAACCCTCCTATATATGGTGCAGGTATACCAGCCACACTTCTAATAGCATTAGTAGTAGCATACGCCTCGCCCAGCCTCTCGTAAACCCTAGCTACGTACACGTTGTATGCTGGAATCCACGAGCCTATGCTAACGCCTATGAGGCTCATGGACATAACAGCCCCGGCTGTACCGGTGTAGTTGATAGTGGCAAGGGTTAGAGCTGAGAGCGCAGCACTAGCCTCTGATAAGGCAAGCATCCTACTAGCTCCGAGGACATCAGTTAGCCTACCCATTATGGGGGTGCATAGAGTTTCCAAGGCGTTGGACAACCCTATTAAGACTCCTATGGTCGCTTCATCATAACCTATCCTAACTAGGAAGGCGCTAAGCATGGGGAACCACATCATCCAAGCAGCTCTATCAAGGCCTACGAATACGTGGAGGAGAGCTAAACTCCTATCAGGCTTCAACAACCTTCTATAGGGGTCGAGGAGATTATACTTTGAATTATTCCTACCCGGGCTAACTCCAAGCTCCGTCGATGTAAGGTAAAACAAGGTGGATCCCGCTAGGGCTAGGAGAGCCAGTATTATGAAAGCCTCCCAGTAACCATAGTAGAGAGCTAGAGCTCCAGATAGGGGAGGCCCAACAGTCCTAGAAGCTGTAAACGCAGCACCAGTCACACCAACAACGCTACCCAGCCTCCCCCTATCCACAACCCTAGCTAGAAACGTCATCCTAGCAGGTTGGCCGAAGTAAAAGGATAGCATGAAGAGAGAATAGCTCACAGATAGAGAGAGCATGCTATCAGAGAAAGCAGGCAAAAATAGGGATACAGCCAACAAGAACCCGGTAGCAGCTGAGACAAGCCTACTACTATGAACCTCCAGGACGTAACCCATCGCGGGCGAGGCGAGAAACCCAACCACATTAGACAAAGCTATAACAAACCCTATATCACTCATGGAGTAACCATACCTCGCCATGTAAGCCGCAAATAACGCCATATAACCTCCAGTAGCTAAACCCCTAAACAGGTTAAACGCAGATAGGCTAACAACATTCCTATCCACCACGCAATCCCTCCCCAGACCAGCCTAGACTAAATCCTTATAGATCTTGTGTAGCATTCCAAGGTGGGCTGTTAAAGGGCTGTTCAGCTCTTACCACCACTCATACGACCCCTCCCCGCCTTAAAAGGCGCCCTTCAGGCGGGGAGGGGTCATAGTGTTGGGTTCTAGGAGCTGTCCGTCAAAGTGTAAGGTTTGTTCTGTTCTCTTAAGGCGTATTGGTGGGTTCTCCAGGTGCTTCCCGCCTTCTCGCTATCCCCGGTTAGAATAACCTTCTCGGCAGCCTCTACTATCTTCTCAATAACCTCTATTTCCTCTCGTAGCTCTATGTTGTAGCCTAGGTTTTCCGCCTCCTCCTTTATCTTTATGAGGAGCGGTAGTTCGTTGAAGGCTATTCTCCTTACGAACTCTAAGTCGCCTCTAGACACTGCTCCTCGTGATTGTATTCTCTTGAAGGCCTCTAGTATCTCATAGGGTCTTAGCACATGGAATTGTAGTCTAAGTAGTCTTGCTCTAGGATCTCCTATTTCATTGTGGGAGCTCACACCGCATTCTCCTAGGGCGTTTTCAAGGGCTCTCCTATCGATGACGTGCCACCACCTCTGGGTTGTTGATCTATACGATGTCTCTATGACTCCTATCTCCTTTTCTAGTTTCAGGAGGAGCGGGACCGGGTTGTACTCTATACCCCAGCTTTTAAGTCTGCTTCTAAGACCCTTCACGCTAAAATCTCCCAGCTTTAGCCCACTCTCCGAGCTTAGCTCTTCGTATATAGCTTTAAGTAGAATACACGCTCTCTCGCCATACTCAGCTATAAACTCTCTAAGCTTACCTTCAACACCCAACCGCAGCCTACCGAGGGTATACTTAGGGTTTAAAAGTTAAAGTTAAACCGGGGTTTCAACCTAGTGGCGTCAGCTTCCACTGGGTGTAATGGGTTGAAGTACGCTATCTTAGCCGAACGTGTTAGTAAGAGGATCAAAGGCAAGGTTATCTTAGATGAGGTCACCCTCAACGTCCCCGAGGGCGCTGTTTACGTGCTAGCAGGCCCTAACGGGTCTGGGAAGACCACTACGATAAGGATACTCCTAGGCTTGGTTAGGAGGGATACAGGTAGGGTTGAGATTCTAGGGCGTGATCCAGAGGTGGCCGGTGGGGAGATTAGGGCTTACATAGGCTACCTACCTGAAGATGCTCAACCATATGAGAGGCTTACAGGCTTGGAGCACATCCTCTTCTACGCTAGACTCTACGCTAGGAGCTCTAACATAGAGGATATTGTATCGAGAGCTGTGAATATCTCAGGTCTCGAGCTCCGCGATCTAAACTCTAGGGCTGGGGCTTATAGTAGGGGTATGAAGAGGAGGCTTCTACTATCGCTAACGCTTATGCACAACCCGAGGGTGGCCGTCTTAGACGAGCCCCTATCGGGCCTGGACGTGGTATCATCGTATAGGGTTAAGAAGATCATAAAGTCTATGGCTGGCGGTGGGACCACATTCCTTATAACAACACATGATATGAGGGATGCCGAGGAGCTAGCAGATGTTGTAGGTTTAATGGTTAACGGTAGGCTAGTAGCCGAGGGTAGCCCCAGGGAGCTCATGGAGTCCACGGGGGCGGAGAGCCTTGAGGAGGCTTATGTTAGACTTGTTGGTGAGAGAGTTTAGAGTAGTCCTGTGGAAGGAGCTCTTAGACCTGTCTAGAGACTATAGAACCATTATAGCGGTGGTAGTATTACCACTCGTATCCCTTCCTAGCCTAGCACTACTAGCGGGGTTCCTGGCAGCATCTCAGTCGGTCTCTGTAGCGGTTATCATCGAAGACGAGAAGGCGTTCGACATAGCCGAGAGGCTCTCGAAAATGGTTGAGGAGAGAGCGGGGAGGCTGGGGGTTCATGTTAATGTGACCGTGACTAAAGGGTCTGAAGTTACACAGGCTGATGTAAGGATAACGATACCACGTGGTTTCCACGGCAACTTAACAAGACTTGATGGGCAGGCTGTGGTGGTTATAAGTAAGCTTGTAGGCTCTCCGGCAAGCGATATAGTGTACAGGGCTGTCCTCGAAGCATTATATGATATAAGCGTTGACGTGGTTAACGAGAGGATTGGAAGGCTAGCTAGCATAGCTAACTTAACCGTTAACCCTAACTCGTTGAGAAACCCTATACTAGTCTCCACCGGCTACCACCTAGCTGGAGGGGCTCCGGCAGAAGAGGTTCAAGCTGAGGTGGCAGCGACAGCTAAGATCCTACAGTTCTCCCTCTTCTTCGTAGCATACCCAGCTATAGTCTTCATGTCAGATGCTATTGTGGGCGAGAGGGAGAGGAGGACTATTGAGAAGCTACTTGTAGCCCCCATTAGTAGAGGGGGGATCCTAGCCGGTAAGATGGTGGCAGCGACAATCCTAGGCCTTCTAGCCGCTCTAGCTGATAGTATCGCACTCCTAGCATTCTTCTACCTAGCACTTGGAGCCCTTAAGATATCGTTAACAGTAGCCCTAGCGTGGACCCTCTCCTCCCTCATGACAATAACGGTGACGGTGGCTATAGCCACGATAATAGCTTCTAGGAGCGAGACCGTTAGATCAGCGCAGGTCATGTCCTCCATAGTGGTGATGATAGCTATGGCCATCTACTTCTCAGCCTTAATAGTAGATCTTACAAAGCTACCCTCCTGGATCTCCCTAGCCCTCCAGCTAATCCCCTTCACCCACTCAGCACTCGTAGTACAGTGGGCTTCTCTAGGCGATCTAAACGGTATCCTAAGACACCTAGCAATCCTAGCCTTATACCAACTAGCTCTATCCTACATATCAATTAGAACCTTCAACTCCGAAAGACTAATACTCATAAGATAAGCTTTCTACAAACGAGAGCACCACCATTTCTCGGTGGATAGTAGCTCTCCTCCTTTAAAAGACACTCCACCACCCAGACTCTCAACCGCTAGCAAGGCCCAGACCACCCTATTGGAGCTGTTCGCCCCGCTACCCGTGGGGTACATCCACTCCCCTTACATGATTTGGGCCTGGAATACTCGTCGACCTCAAGACTTCATCGTTAAACATCGCTACACTCTATGTGTGGTGAGGTTTTGAGCTGTAGCCCCTCGCGAGGGGTTTAATGGCGTGCTCTCCCCGCTCTACCTCTCGCCTGCTTCAATGTTATAATATCTGTAATCTCCTTAGCCAACGTTCTAGCAGCCTCCCTCTCTCCGTTCTCAGCGTAGGCACTGTACACTTTGAACCAGTCCACGTTTAGGACTACATAGGTTATGGCTACGGCCGGCACAACCGTCACCAGGGTTAAGGCTGTTACTTTAGCTAGCGTAAGCTCTCCCATCCTCGGCACGGTGGCCTCTATAAGCCATTTAGCAGGTGTCCCCATGAGGAACACCATGGCCGCCATAGCTGTCTTACCCGCTATAACGGATATAAGGAATATGGGGGTGCTGAAGCCAGCCACCCCAAGGGGTATGTATAGTAGGTCGTCGGGTAGCGGTAGTGCTGCGAAGAGGAATACTGTTAAAGCTAAACCACCCTTCCTAGCCCTTAGAAGTGTTAAAGCCTCCCTCCTCCTCCTCACAGCACCAATCCTGGATCCAAGGGATTTAGATAGGAGGAATAATGCAAACTTACCCAACCCAGCCCCAACTCCAACGGAAGCTACAGCCACCAGAGACTCTGTGAAACCCCTTACTATCACAGCGTAGGAGGCGAGAAGTGATAGGTATACAGCAGGGAATCCAGGCACTAGGTTGGATATGAAAGCCAACACCCCTAACCCTAAAGGCCCATAATTTCTAAGCTCCTCAACAACATAGACTAACGTATCACCACTCAAAACAACCCTCCCAACTCCAGAGAACTAGTGTAAATCCGAGACTTAAAGGATTTAACCACCCTAGAAGACACCAAGCTAAAACGGGCTATGAGGAGGCTCGAAAGGGCGGAGAAGGTGAAGTGCCTGCGCAGGCCCGAGCCCGCAACAAACTAGAATAGGCTCCCCCAACATACACTATAAAGGCCCGCGGCACCCCCGGCGGCGGTGCGGAGGCAACACCGGGTAACCCCGGTAAAAGTGAATGAACCTCCAGCCTCCTGCCGCGGGCACAATAAAAGACCACAAACACCTAGCAGAAAAGGTTTTAAACCCCGGCTAACCTAACTAAATAGATGGCTCCGCCCGCCCTCAACAAAAAGAGAGCGGGCGGCCAAACCAAATGGGGGCTTGAGGAAACCCAGCCCTAAGCTGGGCCCCCTCAAGCCCGACAAAAGCTAGAGGAGCGACCACAAGAACACCCCACACAACCAACCCCAAAGCCCGCCCCACAGCGGCCTGCGGCCGCGACTCCGGTTGATCCTGCCGGACCCGACCGCTATCGGGGTAGGGCTAAGCCATGGAAGTCGAACGCCCCGCCGCTGCGGGGCGTGGCGCACGGCTGAGTAACACGTGGCTAACCTACCCTCGGGAGGGGGATAACCTCTCGGGAAACTGGGGCTAATCCCCCATAGGCGGGGAGGCCTGGAAAGGTTCCCCGCCAAAAGGGGGCGCAGGGGGCCATCGCCTGCGCTCCGCCCGAGGATGGGGCTGCGGCCTATCAGGTAGTTGGCGGGGTAACGGCCCGCCAAGCCGAAGACGGGTAGGGGCCGTGAGAGCGGGAGCCCCCAGATGGGCACTGAGACAAGGGCCCAGGCCCTACGGGGCGCACCAGGCGCGAAAACTCCGCAATGCGGGAAACCGTGACGGGGCTACCCCGAGTGCCCCCCTTGTGGGGGCTTTTCCCCGCTGTAAGAAGGCGGGGGAATAAGCGGGGGGCAAGTCTGGTGTCAGCCGCCGCGGTAATACCAGCCCCGCGAGACCGGGGCCCTAAACAAGCCCCGGCGCGACTGGTCGGGGTGATTATTGGGCCTAAAGCGGCCGTAGCCGGCCCGGTAAGTCCCCCCTGAAAGTCTCGGGCTCAACCCGAGAAGCGGGGGGATACTGCCGGGCTAGGGGGCGGGAGAGGCCGAGGGTACTCCCGGGGTAGGGGCGAAATCCTATAATCCCGGGAGGACCACCAGTGGCGAAGGCGCTCGGCTGGAACGCGCCCGACGGTGAGGGCCGAAAGCCGGGGGAGCGAACCGGATTAGATACCCGGGTAGGCACATGCCGCGGATGATTTCTCGGAATAGCTGGTTTGAGGGCTCGACCCTCAGCGGGCCGACCCACGGTAGCCGAAGTGAGCTGGAACGCTCCGCCGTAGAGGGTGATAGACTGGGGCGACGCGGTTAACTTATTGAATCCATTCAATGGAATTGAAAGTAAGTTTACTGGAATAATTCCCAAGGATATTCCCGCGGCAGTGCCCCGGAGAGTCCCGGCTGTAAACGATGCGGGCTAGGTGTTGGGCGGGCGAGAGAGCCCGCCCAGTGCCGCAGGGAAGCCGTTAAGCCCGCCGCCTGGGGAGTACGGCCGCAAACCTGGTTAGGGCTTAAAGCCCTACTGGGGCGGAAGGCTGAAACTTAAAGGAAAGGGAGGCTGGAAGCTGGGTGCAAAGGCTTAAATAGCTCTTTTAGGCTTCTAAGTTCCATCTTTACCCTCTTTATCTGTCTGCCCAGCTTCCACCTCCCCCTGAATTGGCGGGGGAGCACACAAGGGGTGGAGCCTGCGGCTTAATTGGAGTCAACGCCGGGAATCTTACCGGGGGCGACAGCAGGATGACGGCCAGGCTAAAGGCCTTGCCCGACGCGCTGAGGGGAGGTGCATGGCCGTCGCCAGACACAGTCATGGCTCCCGTAGTGTTTTCAAAGCTCGCGTCATAAAGGTTACTTTTAATAGAATCCATTCGATGGAATTGAAAGATGGAATTGGAAGATGGAATTGAAGGTGATAAGATTATGGGAGCCATGATGTGGGCGAGCTCGTGCCGTGAGGTGTCCTGTTAAGTCAGGCAACGAGCGAGACCCCTGCCCCTAGTTGCTACCCCGGGGGCGACCCTGGGGGCACACTAGGGGGACTGCCGCCGCTAAGGCGGAGGAAGGAGGGGGCCACGGCAGGTCAGCATGCCCCTAATCCCCCGGGCTGCACGCGGGCTACAATGGCGGGGACAGCGGGTGCCGACCCCGAGAGGGGGAGGCAATCCCTTAAACCCCGCCGCAGTTGGGATCGAGGGCTGAAACTCGCCCTCGTGAACGTGGAATCCCTAGTAACCGCGCGTCAACATCGCGCGGTGAATACGTCCCTGCTCCTTGCACACACTGCCCGTCGCTCCACCCGAGGGAGGCCTGGGTGAGGCCTCTGCCGCCGGGCGGGGGACGAACCTAGGCCTCCTGAGGGGGGAGAAGTCGTAACAAGGTAGCCGTAGGGGAACCTGCGGCTGGATCACCTCCTGGTTGTTCTGCGGGCTTTGGGGTTGGTGTGGCTTGGTGTTCTTGTGGTCGCTCCTCTAGCTCCATGCAACCTGGGAGGCAGCCTCCCAGGTGAAGGGCGTAACAGGGGTTGCACATCCCTGGATGAGCGCCACCCCAGGAGACCCTGCGTGCCTAGAACACGCTAGGGCGCACGTGGAGCCGGGTGTATACATGGTTCCGGGCCCAGCCAGCTAAGACCTCGCCCCCTGGGGCCTACGGCAACGTCGCCGCCCGGTGGATGCCTCGGCTCGGGCGCCGAGGAAGGGCGTGGCAAGCTGCGATAAGCCCGGGGTAGGCGCAGGCGGCCGTCGAACCCGGGATCCCCGAATGGGACTTCCTACCGCGGGGATAACCCGCGGTGCCCCGTAAGGGGCGGGAACCCCCCGAACGGAAGCATCTTAGTAGGGGGAGGAGAAGAAACCAAAATGGGATCCCCTGAGTAGGGGCGACCGAAAGGGGGAGAGCCTAAACCAATTCCCCACGGGACAACCGTGGGGAGATGAGGGGTTAGGGCTCCACGACTGAGGGCTCGACCCTCAGCGGGCCGACCCACGGTAGCCGAAGTGAGCTGGAACGCTCCGCCGTAGAGGGTGATAGACTGGGGCGACGCGGTTAACTTATTGAATCCATTCAATGGAATTGAAAGAATTTATGCTTTTATTACCGCGTCCCCCAGGTCAAACCCCGTAGGCGAAACCGTGGGGGCTCGTGTCGTGGAGCAGAGTACCACGGCTTGGTTTTGCCGTGGGAAGTTGGGGGGAACCGACCTCCAAGGCTAAATACGTCCCGAGACCGATAGCGAACTGAGTACCGTGAGGGAAAGGTGAAAAGAACCCCAGGTCGGGGGGTGAAAAGAGCCTGAAACCGGGCGGCTACACAGGGTGCGGCCCTTAAGGGATGAAGGCCTCGAAGGAAACCCGGGTGACCGGGGAGTACGAGAGGTCCTAACCGGGGTCGCACCTTCCGTCTTGAAACACGGGCCGGGGAGTGCACGGCCGTGGCGAGCCTAAGGGGTTCAACCCCGAAGGCGTAGGGAAACCGACAAGCCCGCAGCCGCTTTCAAGCGGCGAGGGGCGGGGTCCGAATAGGGCCCGGAGTCACGACCGTGCGACCAGAAACCGGGCGATCTAGGCGGGGGCAGGGCGAAGCCGGGGGAAACCCCGGTGGAGGCCCGCAAGGGTTCTGACGTGCAAATCGTTCCCATGACCTCCGCCTAGGGGTGAAAGGCCAATCTAGCCCGGTGATAGCTGGTTCCCGCCGAAGTGGCTCGCAGGCCAGCCCCGCCGGAGGTGGGCTGTGGGGTAGAGCTACTGATTGGACGTGCAGGGGGCGGAAGCCCCCGGCGTCCAGTCAAACTCCGAACCTGCAGCCACCTTAGATGGCGGGAGTGGGGCTCCCCGGGGTAAGCCTGGGGGCCGAGAGGGGAACAACCCAGACCGGGGTTAAGGCCCCAAAGTGCCGGTTAAGTGCCAAGCTGAAAGGGCGTCCCCCGCCTAAGACAGCGGGGAGGTGGGCCTAACAGCAGCCATCCTCTAAGGAGTGCGTAACAGCTCACCCGCCGAGGCGGGGGGCCCCGAAGATTGGTCGGGGCTTAAACCGGCCGCCGAGACCCCGGACCCCACCTCCCATGGAGGTGGGTGTGGTAGGCGGGCGTCGGGATGGCGTAGAAGCCGGGCCGTGAGGTCCGGTGGAGCCGTCCCGAGTGCGGATCCCGGCGGTAGTAACAGCGAAGCGGGGTGAGAATCCCCGCCGCCGGAAAGGGCTAGGGTTTCCCGGCAATGGTCGTCAGCCGGGAGTTAGCCGGTCCTAACCGGGACCGTAACTCGGATCCCGGGAAAGGGAAACAGGTTAATATTCCTGTGCCGCGGGGGTACGCTTCGCGGTAACGCAAAGCCCAGCCTCCGACGCCTCGGGGTAGGCGGACCAGGGGCCCCCATGCGGGGGCGACCTGGCTAACCACCCTAAGGCCCTGGAGTGCCGTAATGGCGAGAAGGGGCTGAAGGGGGGAATGGCCCGCGTATGCGGGTTCCGCCGACCCCCGGGGCCCATGAAAAGGGGGCTGGGAAGGATCCCCCGCGCCCGTACCGAGAACCGACACAGGTGCCCCTGGGTGAACAGCCCAAGGCGTCTGGGGGCTAACCCGGGCCAGGAGGGAAGGGCGGGTTTTATAATTCTAACAAGTCTGCCCTCCCTCCCCCGTAAGGGAACTCGGCAAATTGGCCCCGTACGTTCGCAAGAAGGGGTGCCTGCGGTTCTAGGGTCACCCCTGGGACCGCAGGTCGCAGTGACTAGGGGGACCTGACTGTTTAACAAAAACATAGCTCCCCGCAAGCCCGAAAGGGTTTGTACGGGGGGTGAGCTCTGGCCACTGGCGGTCCGTGAAACCGGGGTTCAACCCGGCGAAGCGCCGCTGAAGGCCGGGAGTAACCCTGACTCTCTTAAGGTAGCCAAATGCCTTGCCGGGTATGGTGGGTGTCCCGCGGTCGGCATTATGGAGGATATTGGGTACTTAATTGGCGCTCTTGAGTAGACACGGGACCCCACCCCCGAAAGTTCCGGCGCGCATGAACGAGTTAACGAGGTCCCCACTGTCCCGGCCCGGGGCCCCGTGAACCCCCTGAGTGGGTGCACAGTCCCACAACCCCCCGCAGGGAGAGAAGACCCCGTGGAGCTTTACCGCAGCCCGGCGCTGGCTCCTGGGTGGGGGTGCGTAGCGTAGGTGGGAGCCTGTGAAGGGCCCTCTCCGGGGGGCCTGGAGGCGTCAATGAAACACCACCCACTCCCGCCTGGGAGCCTAACCCCTCCCTCGTGGAGGGGGACAGCGTCGGGTGGGCGGTTCGGCTGGGGCGGCACGCCCGCGAAAAGATAACACGGGCGCCCAAAGGTGGGCTCAGGCGGGTCAGAAATCCGCCGTAGAGTGCAAGGGCAAAAGCCCGCCTGACCGGACCCTTGAACGCAAGGGGTCCGGCCGGGAAACCGAGGCCTAGCGCACGCTCGTGCCCCCCTCGGTGGGGGCCGGGCACGACAGAAAAGTTACCCCGGGGATAACAGCGTCGTCGCGGGCGAGAGCCCCCATCGACCCCGCGGTTTGCGACATCGATGTCGGCTCTTCCCATCCTAGGGGTGCAGCAGCCCCTAAGGGTAGGGCTGCCCGCCCGTTAAAGGGGAACGTGAGCTGGGTTCAGATGTTGGCGAGGCGGGGGTGATTAATGCGTTTACACTCCATGTTTACTAGTGCGCCATAGTACCTCAGCTTGTAAGATTATTCTATAAATGCCTGCTCTCATCAATGCATTATAAACTTGGAATTAAACCCCGCCTCCCAACGGAACAAACCGTCGTGAGACAGGTCGGTCTCTACCCGCGGGGGGTGTTGGCCGCCTGAGGGGAACGTGCCCTTAGTACGAGAGGAACGGGGCGCGGCGGCCTCTAGTGTACCGGTTGTCCTGGCGGCATAGCCGGGTAGCCACGCCGTAGGGGGTAACCGCTGAAAGCATCTAAGCGGGAACCCCTCCCCGAAAAGAGGCGGCCGTCCGCTCTCTCCCGGGGTTACTCGGGGAGGGCGGCGAGGGCTCCCGTAGAAGACGGGGTTGATGGGGTGGGGGTGTGAGCCCCGAGGGTTTCCCCCGAGGGGTTCAGCCTACCGCTCCCAATCGCCCGAGGCTGTGGGCTGCCTGGGGGCGGGTTGCGGGTTTATGTTTGCCCGCGCCCCTTGTGGGGGTCTTAGCTGGCTGGTGTGCTCTAGCGTGTGGGTGTAACGGGGGTTTCCTTTCTTCTCCTGGGGTGGCGCTCCTATCTCTTCTTATAGGTTTTGTTTCTACTGTTCTGGTGGAGGGTGTTTTGTGTGTTTGGTTTAATCGCTTTGGTTGCCTATAGGTTTTATCTTGCTCTTCCAGGTTTTGTTAAACTTCTTCTTGTCTCGCTCCTCCTTGGCGTTATCGTGTTTCGTGGTAGTGGTTTTGTTGGTTGTAGGTCTCGTTGGGGTTTCCTTGTGTTTCCTTTAGGTTATGCTTCTGTTTTTAAGGTTTTTGTTTTCAGAGCTTACAGTATCCTTAGTGGTTTCCTCGGCGGCTCTCGTTTTCTAGATGTTGGTGCTGGTGTTGGTGATAGCTGTTTATATGCTTTAAGGCTTGGTGCTTCTAGGGTTGTCGCTGTGGAGCCCGATCCTGTTATGGCTAGGCTTCTTAGGTTTAATCTTTTGGTTAACGGTTTTAGGGGGTTTAGTGTTGTTGAGGCTTGTGCTGGCGGCCTCTGCGCCTTCGTTGACTGGGCGCGTGGTAGGGTTTGGAGGTTTAGGGGTTCAGCTGTTAGATGGGAGTATCTCCTACAGCAGGGGTTCGATGTTGTCAAGGTTGATTGTGAGGGTTGCGAGTGGACACTTGAAGGGAAGCATATATCGATGGCCCCCGTGTGGCTTATAGAGGTTACAGGTTCCCTTGAAAGATTCCTGTTGAGGGTACCCTCAGAGTATAAAGTTGAAGTTGTATCCAGGGGTTTAGACTCCGATTCGCTGAGGCCGACGTACATAGTCTTAGTTTACAATAGGAGGCTTAGCCATACCGAATCTAAGGGTTATAGGTGGGGTTCTATGTGGATTCAAGGGCTTCAGCGAAGCTCCTTAAGGAGAGCTCTGGGCTCTTAGACTTCATTATAGCACTTGCAACTAGAACGCCTGAGGCTCCAAGCTCTACAGCTCTAATAGCGTCTAAAGCCTCTGATATACCCGCTCCAGCTAGTATTGGTACATTAGAGATCCTCCTTACAGCTTCCACGGAACGTGTTATAATCTCAGGCTTAGCTCTAGACACTGGGATCCCAGATCCTATTAGCTCAGGCGGCTCCACAGCCACCATAGTGGGGTCTAGGAGTGCAACGGCTGCAGCCTCCTCAGGTGTATCAGCGCAGGCTAAAACCTCTAAGCCTAGAAGTTTAGCTCTACTAGTTATCAACGCTAGATCCCTGTATGTAACCTTGTGCTCGCTATGGTTTATAATAGTGCCTCTAACACCCTCAACCCTAAGAGCGTCCAGGGGGGTGAACCCAGTGTAGGCTCCGAAACCCACCGGGTCAACGTGTTGCAGGTAGACGTCATCGTAGACCGCGAGGATCCTCGATGCTACGAGAGCTGGGACGGCTAGAATAACTCTGACCTTCGAGAGCCTGGATGAAAGCTTTGAAGCCTCTAAAGCAAGCTCTAAGGCTTTAGCTCCGAACGCTGTATCATAGGCTTTAAAGTTAACCACCAGAAGTCTTCTCACCAAAACCACCCCTAACCCTATACGCTGCCCTTGGAGCTAGAACTGCTAGAAAGCCTGCCAGCATCATGAGGGTTAAAGAGGCTACCGGAGCTTCACCCTTAACCATTAAAGCTGGAACCCCCAGGGCTAGGGCAACAATACTACCAATAACTCCGAAAGCCCAGCCAGGCTTGTATACAAGGTTAAACCTTGAGCCTACAAGCTCTCCCAACACCACACCTAGAAGGACGGAGGGGGGCTCGAACCGACCGAAACCTACGGAGTATAAGGCTAATCCCAGGACGCCTATAGCTAGAGCTAGGGCAACTAGGCCTCTAAAACTAAGAACCCTCACAGCTACATAGGAGAGGGAGGCTACGACTACGCCAACCACAACTCCCCCAGCAACATCCCTAGGGTAGTGGACTCCCAGCATAAGCTTGCTAACCGAGACTGCCACCACCATCACGGCTGTAAACGCTATAAGTGGAGCTATGGGCTTATAGAGGGATAGGTAGCCCCAGAAGGCCGAGGAGCCGGTGGAGTGACCGCTAGGAAACCCGTAGCCCTCCTCTCTAACAATCCATTGATGCTCAGGAGGCCTGGGGAGCTTGAATACATCCTTGAGAACCCCGGTTACTGTGGTAGCTGTGAGTAGGGCTAGGGCAAGCCCCAGAGCTTCAATCCTGGGAAGCACATGATATGCTATGGGTAAGAAGACCATGTAGAACTCTGTGGAGCCAAGGTTTGAAACTAAGATCCAGAAACCGTGAACAGGGTATAGGTAGAATAACGTTGATCCAAGAGCCAGTAGCAAGGCTAGGGATAGTAGTGTAACGTTAAACCACTTCAACCCACTCACCAAGCCTAAAGTGTGTATCTAGTTAGAGTTTAAAGGTGTTCTACCCCCTCGAAGCCAGCCCGGAAACCTGGACGTCGACAACCCCCTTAATACCCCTCAAATCCCTGAGTATCTTAGAGAGTAGAGGCCACTGGGTTTCCAGGATAGCTACGTTGATGCAAAGTCCATCCCCTAGAAGTTGGTGGTAGAAGGCCCTCACAACAGGCTGGTACTCGTGTATAACCTCTAAAATCCTCCTATCGGAGCCGGGATAGACGCTATGATCGCTTAAGATGGTTATAACGAATATCCTGTGCATCTCACCCTTCATAGACTCAAGTTGATCCAGCATCCTCCTAACAGCCTCTCTAAAGAACTCAGATCTACCTGTAAACCCTAGGGACTCCGCTATTTCATCAACTCTCCTAAGCAAGCTATCGGGGATCGATATACTAATAACACCCAATCCTGTCACCGATATATTATAGTGTAGAAACCAGCTTAATAAATTCATATTATTAACTCCCATGGAGAGTTAACATTTAGGCTTATTAGGTAGGATTTGAGGTGTAGGCTAGGGCGTCGCATCGTGTCAGACCTAGAGCCTGTAGGGGTTAAGCTGAGAGAGGCCATTAGACCTCTTGCCGGCCTACTACTACCATCGATAATCGGCCTTTTAAGCTACTACTATAAGTTACCGTGGGTAGCCCCTTATGCTATGCTAACTTTGACCGTAGCCTACTTTACCATAGAACTGTTGGAGGGCTTAGTTGAATATAGGAGGGTTAAGCCTGAACCCATTATCATGGGCCTCACAGGCTTCACCCTGTTAATACACAGCCTGCTATTGGAGGGGTTTCTAGTTATGCTACTCTACTCAATAGCAGAGCTTCTTGAAGTCGGGTCGGAGGCTCTAGCTGCTAGGCGTCTTCAAAGTTTATCTAAGCTTGTCCCTGCAAGGGCCCTAGTTGATAGAGGCGGGTTTGTCGAGGTTAACGTTGATAGCTTGAGGCCTGGTGATGTAATCCTAGTTAGGATGGGTGAGGGTGTTCCTGTCGACGGCACCCTACTGGATGATGGTTTATTCGACACCTCCTACCTGACCGGTGAGCCCACGCCTCTTAACATTAGGTCTGGGAGCCTGGTGTACTCAGGGTTTATCAATGTAGGTAACCCTGTTAGAGTTAAGGTTTTGAGGGAAGCTGGGGAGTCGAGGTTTCAGAGGATTGTAAGGCTGGCTATGGAGGCTCTTGAGGAGAAGAGCTATGTTGAGGATATAGTTGAAAGGCTACTATGGCTATGGCTTCCCCTGGTGATCGTATCTTTTATAGTAGCGTACATCATACTAGGTCCTCTTAGAGCTCCTTCGATTCTAATCGTATCGTGCCCCTCAGGGCTGATAATAACGTCAGCTGTGAATACAGCCTATAGTATTGCTAGTTTAGCTAGAACTGGGGTCGTCGTTAGAGGGTCTAGGGCCTTAGAAGGTTTACTTAACGTGGACACCATAGTGTTGGATAAGACAGGGACTATAACGCTTGGCTCTCTAAAGGTATCAGCCGTTAAGCCGCCTGCAGGCGTTGATGAGGAGACATTCAAGGCGATCGCGGCCACTATAGCCTCTGTAAGCCTCCACCCGGTATCTAGGGTTCTAAGCGGTCTAACCGGATCAAGACTTGAAATCCACGATATAATAGAACACCCGGGGCTCGGGGTAGAGGCGTTAGTCGGGGGGAGAAGAGTTCTCCTAGGCGGGCCCGGTATAGCTAGACTTGGAGACTCTCGTGTTGCAGGCGGTTGTAGCGAGGATAGAATGACTGTTTGGATTCTCATAGACGGATCCCCAGGCTACATCTGCCTCGATGAGGTTGTAAGAGAGGATATAGTCGATATGATTAGGGAGTTGAAAGGGTTTGAAGTTGTGATAGCTAGTGGTGATAGAGAACCTAGAGTTGCTGGGATCGCTGAGAAACTTGGTGTAAGGAAGTACTATGCTGAGATGAAACCAGAGGATAAGCTTAAACTAATAGAGATGCTTAAGACTCGGGGGGCTAAGGTTGCATTCGTAGGAGACGGGGTTAACGATGTAGCCGCCATAGCCAAAGCCGATGTAGGGATTGCAGTAGGCTCTATAGATGTAGTGGCTAACGTGGGGGATATAATCCTAGGTGAAAACCCAGGTAAGCTTGTTGAGGTTCTTAGAGAAGCGAGGAGACACGCTAAAGCTCTAAAACTATCCCTAACCCTTGTAGCTTTAATCAAGCTAGCAGCACTTATAGGAGGACTCACGGGGATCGCACCACTACCACTAGTAGTCCTCCTAGGAGATGACGGTGCAACACTAGCTGGGATTGCAACAGTAATAACCTATAGAACCTTGCAACGATATGAAATATAAAGATGGAGCTAGGAAAAGACTACAAGGGCCCGTAGCTCAGCCAGGACTAGAGCACCGGCCTTCGGAGCCGGAGGTCCCGGGTTCAAATCCCGGCGGGCCCGCCACCCAATCACTCCCACCAATCGTAGCCCACACGAGGTTTTAACCAACGACGTTATTTGTGGAGGTAACCTGGTTTTATAACCTACAAGGGTCATCTTGGTGTTTTAAGCTTTCTCTCTAACTCGTCATCTTTTAGCTTCTCCAGCTTACTCTTCACCTCTAAGGCTTTCAATAGTGCTTCTCTAACCCTCGGATCTGCCCATAGCTCTTTATCCCTCATGAGTGTCTCGTTTAGCCACCTATCCCTGATCTCAAACCACCTCTTTCCAAGCTTTTTGACTGCTTCAGCGTTCCACACTGCGTGTTCTAGTAGTGATATAAGGTTTCTCCTCCTCTCATCTTCGATGGCTTTCATCAATTCACCCCCCACTCCCGGCCACCTCTAGCATGCTGATATCAACTCCTAGAGTTGATAACCATTTATGGAGCTCCTGGTGGTTTAGAGCTTGTCTAAACAGGGTGTAGAGGAACACGGCGTCTCCAAGATCCTTCTCACTCCCTAGGTATAGCTTGTATGCTATCTGTAGCTCTAATGGTGCAATTTTGATCAAATGCTTCTTGTTAACTATAACGGTTAAACTGTTATCAATACCATAGTATTGTAGTGAGCTCCTCGCTATCTTAAACCATATATTTGGTAGGATAAGGTCACCGTAGGTGAACCTAATGCTAAACCCTCGTTCTAAGTAACCTTCATAGACCTTCCTAATGGAGCTCTCAGAACCTATATCACCTTGCATAAGCTTAAAACCCCTATCTCTTAATAGTAAACAGAATTTGAGGAATTCATCTTCAGCTAGAGGGTAGGTTATAAAGTCTATATCATCACTCCTCCTAGCCCTCCCAAAGAGTATGGCTACATACCCTGCAATAACACTATATCTGATGCCTAGCTCGTTGAGAGTTTCAGCAAATAACATAGCTATCCTATCATCCTCCGATAGAGAGTTCTTTTCAAGGAATATCGTCCCTCTATCTACGTCGAAGGTGATAGCATCGCTTATCACAAACACCATCATCTCCTAACCCCACCCCTCCACTATTACCCCCTAGATCTCATAATACTTACTCTAGCAATCTAATGCTTTAGAAGTCTCTGGGATCCTAGTGGGAATTGACAGTCTATCTCTAGGGGTCCAATGTTTTGTTTAACCGTTCTTATTGGGATATGTATTTGGTTGCATGTTCCTCCAAGTCTACTGTCTTCCTTCATATGCGTATTTTAACCTTGTCTCATACGTATATAGTCCATGTGGTGTTAGGAGTTGTCTGGGAGGACTACCACTATTAGTGTTATCAAGGCTGATATTGGTAGCCTGGCTGGCCATCATAGGGTTCACCCGGATACAATTTTAGCTGCTAGCCGTGTTCTCGCTGAGGCTAGGAGGAATGGTGTTATTAAGAGTTTCTATGTTACTAATGCTGGTGATGACCTCCAGCTTATAATGGCTCATTTTAAGGGTGTTGATAGCCCTGAGGTTCACGAGGTTGCATGGAATGCCTTTAGGGAGGCTACTAAGGTTTCCAAAGAGCTAGGCTTGTATGCAGCAGGCCAGGATCTCTTGAGCGATGCTTTCAGCGGTAACGTTAGAGGTTTAGGGCCTGGTGTTGCTGAGATGGAGTTTGTTGAAAGACCCTCGGAGCCCATAGTAGTTTTTATGGCTGATAAGACGGAGCCTGGAGCGTTTAATCTACCGCTTTTCAGGATATTCGCTGATCCCTTCACCACAGCGGGCCTAGTTATAGATCCTAGGCTTCACAATGGCTTCACATTCGAAGTCCTAGATGTCTATGAGGGTAAGGCTGTGGAGCTCAACGCGCCAGACGAGATGTACGATATCCTAGCTCTCATAGGAACTCCCGGCCGCTATGTTATAAAAAGAGTTTACAGGAGACCCGATAGGGAGATAGGAGCCGTTGTCAGCAGCGAGAGGCTAAGCTTGATAGCTGGAAGGTATGTTGGTAAGGACGACCCAGTTATGATTGTTAGAGCTCAAAGCGGCTTCCCAGCCGTAGGGGAGATCCTAGAGGCTTTCAGCTTCCCACACCTAGTAGCTGGGTGGATGCGTGGAAGCCACCACGGCCCCCTAATGCCCGTAGGCCTAAGGGACTCTAAGGTAACGAGATTCGACGGCCCCCCAAGGGTTGTAGCGCTAGGATTCCAGGTTAAGAATGGGGAGCTCATAGGGCCTGCCGATCTCTTCGACGACCCTGCTTTCGACGAGACCAGGAGGCTAGCTCAGATCATAGCCGATTACATGAGAAGACATGGACCATTCATGCCTCACAGGCTGGGGCCTGAGGAGATGGAGTATACAACGTTACCGGAGGTTCTAAGAAAGCTCGCCTCCAGGTTTAAACCTGTAGAGTTAGGCTATAAACCCATAGTTAAGAGAAGCGAGGAGCTGACAGGAGCTCAGCATGATTAAAATGAGGAGGGCTACCAGTAGAACTCACCCTTAGCTTTCTGCATTCTATCAAGGTAACTTCCCTCCTTGTTAACCCTAGGCCTCCCACTTTCAGAATCCCTTCTCATAGTGATGCCTAGGTTTGCTAGTAACATGTTCATCCCCATCTTAACAGTCATAGGGCTTGAGGCGGATCCGCGGAGCCCAGGCTCTCCCTGGAACACTATTATTGAGTCTGATATGAAGTCGGCTATCATGATATCATGTTCTACCACGAATACCACGACCTCTCGGGTTTCAGCAATCCTCCTAACTATCCTAGCTACGTTCAACCTCTCCTCGACATCCAAGTATGCTGAGGGCTCATCTAATAGATACACGTCGGCTTCCCTTGCTAGGGCTGTGCAGAGAGCTAGCTTCTGCAACTCACCCCCACTAAGGCTCTTAGCGCTTCTATCAAATAGCTTATCCATTTTAAGTTTCCTGGTAAGCTCTAGGTAGAGCCAGGATCCAGGTGTTACAGCTTCGGGGTTAGCCGTCTTCAAGATCTCGAGTACGCTGGCTTCAGGGAACATATCAGAGCTCACATACTGGGGTTTATAGCTAATTCTAACCTCCCCCTGCTCATCAATGTTAACCACGCCTTCCACAGGTTTAATCTCGCCTGCTAGAACTCTAACGAACGTAGTTTTACCAATGCCATTAGGTCCTACCACCCCTACAACCTGGCCGGATCCGATCTCTCCCCCTTCTACGTGGAGAGTGAAATCCCCTAAGGCCACTCTAAGATCAGACCATGAGATGATCCTCCTAACCCCCTCCCTAACCACACCCTCCCTTAGCTCCCCGTGGATCCTAAACTTTATAGGCTCCTTCCAGAGCCTTACATTCTCAGCTGGCAGGTAACCGTCGAGGAAGTGGTTTATACCAGACCTCGTACTGTAGGGTGACGAGACTATACCGTAGGCTCCAGGCTCTCCGTATATTATGTGCACCACGTCGCTTACATAGTCTAGTACTGCTAGGTCGTGCTCCACCACTAGAATGTACCTACCCGGTTTAGCCCCCTCTCTGATAAGCCTAGCTACTCTAACCCTCTCCCTCACATCTAGAAAGCTACTTGGCTCGTCGAAAACATAGACATTGGCATCCCTGCTTAGAACAGCTGCAACTAGAAATTTCTGGAGCTCCCCTCCACTAAGCTTACCAACATCCCTATCCCAAACCTTTGTTAGCTCTAGATACTCAGCTAGCTCCCTAGCCATACCCCTTTCATCGACTTTTAATAGAAGCTCTCCTACTGTACCCCTAATCCTCCTAGGCACTACATCTACGTGTTGCACCTTGTGAACTACTCTAACCTTACCCTCACTTACTAGCTTAAAGTAACCTTGGAGCTCACTACCCCTAAACCTCCTTATAATATCATCCCAGTCGGGCTCTCCATCTAGCATGCCCAGGTTAGGTTTAATCTCCCCCGCTAGTATTCTGAGAGCAGTAGTCTTACCAGCCCCATTCTTACCTATAATCCCTACGACTTGGCCCTCCTTAGGTATTGGAAGCCTGTACAACTTAAACCTATTAACCCCATACCTATGTACAGCCTCCTCTTCGAGTTCCTTGGGCATGTTAACAATGTATAAAGCCTCGAAAGGGCAAGCTTTAACACAAAGACCGCAACCTATGCAGGTATCCTCAAAGATCGTGGGCTGCCCTCTAACCTGCCTATCTGCATCAATAGCTAGAGCTCTACCGCTTCTGTTAACCGGGCATACACTTATACACTCATAGCTACACTTCTTAGGCTTACAGCTCGTGTAATCCACTACAGCTAGCCTAGTCTTCAAATATATCCCCTACTATTACAATTGAAGATCCCACCTTTTAAGTTGGATATGAAGCTGTATGCCACATATAAAAGTAATGGTTAAAGCTCTCCCCCCGGATATACCGTCACTGGGTAACCACGATTACATCAGAGTCTGTTATGTAAAGCGTGTGCTCAAACTGTGATACCATGCCGCCACCCGCCTCTACCAGGACCGGGTACCCATGTAATACTCCTTTAACGCGGAGGGATTTAGATATGTTGTTTAACTCTTCGTTGCTAAAGAAGCCTCTGAGCCATCTGGGTGTGAAGGGCAAAGTCTTATACCTATCCACTATGATTTCAAGAAGCCTAGTCTCCTGCTCTGTGAGAGCCATCTTAGGCTTCCTACCGGTATACGAGTAGATGTTAACCAACTGTTTATCGACAACCAAGCCTTTACCGTTTGTAGCAAACGGTTCTAAAGCTATAACACTACCAGGCTGGATTCTAACACGGTGCAGGGATCTATCAGCATAGTTAGGTATACTTAATCCCCCGTGGACGAGGTATCTTAGAATGTTATGACCTGAAAGGTTTCTAATGGGTTTAAACCCAAGACTTCTAATCTCCAGCTCTACAACCCTACCTATCTCGTATAAACTAGTATACGGTTTGATACTTGATATAGCAGATTCAAGAGCTCTCAAGGAAGCCTCAAGGAGCTTCCCATAGTTCCCCGATAAATCTACTGTTATAGCAGTATCAGCTATGAACCCGTCAACGTGAACCCCCACATCAACCTTAACAACAGCACCCTCAGAAACCACCACGTCATCGTCAAAACCCGGTGTGTAGTGGGCTGCAACATCGTTAACCGAGAAATTACAGGGAAAAGCGGGGCTGCCCCCGAGCTCCACAATTAGTTTTTCGAGAGACTCACATACATAAGACGCTCTAACCCCCGGTTTAACGAGATCCCCAGCATAGTCCCTAACCCTAGCTGCAATCCTCCCAGCCATTTTAAGCTTATCTAAGTCAACATCTTCAACTCGCTGCATTCAAACACACACCCCGATAAAATTATATGGTTTCAAGGAAAGAGTTTAAGAATACACCATCCCCACTAGAGAATCCCCCCACTTCACCTCAGGGCTCCGCCTCTAGAGGCTCCCACCCAGCCTGAGGTCTGATGTAGGCTATGTCTCATAAGCATTTCTCGTGGGAAAAGAATGCAGGTAATACGAGCAACTGTGAAAACTTAAACAGCCTCAAACCTCTTCAAAGACGGGAGGAATACTGTTTTTGGAGTATATCTTTTTCATGGAGCTAAACGTTCCCAGCGTGCTCCCTTCGCCTACGCACAGCCTAAAATAATATCCCCTCTGCGTTCTAAAGCGAAAGAGTTTGTTGTGAGTGTTGAGAATATAGTTCTAGGTGAGGGCTTAACCCCCCCATTTAATTCCTGCTCTTTGAAGATTGAGGTTTCTCTTGGTGCAAGATACTCGGGTTGGAGCGGGCTTTACACCGCTTTTGGCTTGTAGAGGACATCAATGGAGGTTAAAAATAAAAATACCCCTTTTTGCCATAGTGTCTATTAAGGTGGTGGGTGTGGGTAGGTTAACGTACTATGGGCATGCGGCTTTCGAGCTGGTGTTAGATGGTTTTAGGATATTGATAGATCCTTGGCTTTCTAACCCTAAATCTCCTGTTAAACCATCTGATGTTAGGGATGTGGACTTGATACTCTTAACACACGGTCATTTTGATCATGTAGGTGATACTGTAGAGATTGCCAGGAGTAATCCTAGGGCTAAGGTTGTGGCTATATTCGAGCTTGCAAGCGAGGTGGGGAAGCAGATTGGCGGGGATAGGGTTATTGGCGGTAACATAGGGGGCCCTATAAGTGTTGGCTTGGGATCTCTAAGAGTAGCTCTCACCCCGGCAACACATAGTAGTCCTTACGGTAGCCCTACAGGTTTGGTTGTAATAGGGGAGGAGGGGAGGGTGTATCATGCTGGTGACACCGGGGTCACAATGGATATGAGGTTGATAGGGGAGATATATAGGCCCGATGTGGCGTTACTACCGGTAGGAGGTCATTTTACAATGGATCACGTGGAGGCAGCTAAGGCAGTAGAGCTTCTAAGACCTAAGGTCGCTATACCCATGCACTATGCTACATTTCCATTACTCTACGGTAGCCCTGACGAGTTTAAACGTTTAGTGGAGGAGAGATGTCTACCTACTAAGATCGTTATATTAGAGCCTGGTAAAAGCTACGAGTTCGATTTTAAAGCTGGCTTGTACTAAGCCTAACATGTTGAAAATCTATTTATTTTTTGATCTGACAACATACTTTACTGTTTTAAACAATCTCCACTACAGCTTTTAGGGTGCGATTGAAACCTTTATTAGAGTTGGAGTGGGGTGTTGTTTGGTTAACGGGCAGGACGCTCTAGCCTGGATTCAGGCTTTAAGCCAGCTTCTGTTCATAGCTTTTCTTATAGCGTTATTCCTTGGATTAAACCAGAGAATTCAGGTGTACATATGGACTAGGGATATTAGGTCTAAGCTTGTAATACTTGAGGGTATGGCTGAGGAGGCTAGGAGGAGGACCTTAGATTACCTAGCAAGGAATAATGCTAAGAGCCCAGAGTCTCTTTTAAACAAGATAGTAGACTTTTTTGTAATAGAGCCTGTGTCGATAGAGCCTACCGATATAATTAGAAGACTCGACCACCTAGTCAACATTAGAATTGCGAGGTTCAGGGAGGAGTTCGAGAAGGCTATGCCTAGTAGCGATCTAGTAACGAGGAGCAGAGCTGAGGTTTCTGCTGAGATAACATCGGCCTTAACGCTTATACAGAGGATTGTTAAACACTATCTACTACTAGGGGAGAAGACTAAGAACTGGATTTTGATAATGCAGTTACAACTACTAATGCCTCAGATACTGAGGATAGCTGATTCGTATAGAAGAGCTCTTAACGACTTCCTAGCAGGGTACCCTATAGGGGATTCAGCGGGGGCCCTGGTCGTATTAAAACTCTCTAACTTCTCCTCAAACTGGGTTGAGGTAGAGCATGATACCGTGGTTACCGATGTTGACTTTGAAGGGAGAAAGCTTATTCTAGTTAAGGCTAGGGGCCCTGCATCTACTGTAGGTAAGCCTGGGACGGCTGTGGAGAAGATTGTGAGCGAGCTTACGAGCAAGGGGGTGAAGCCTTCGCTATTGCTAACAATAGATGCGGCTTTAAAACTTGAAGGGGAGGAGAGCGGTGTTACTGCTGAAGGTGTTGGCGCCGCGATAGGCGATATAGGACCTGAGAAAATTAGATTTGAGAGGGTGGCGGCAGAGCATAAGATACCCTTAAGAGCCCTCATAATCAAAATGTCCTTGGAGGAGGCTATACAGGCTATGAATAAGAAGATATACGAGGGGGTTGAGAAGGCGGTTGCCAGAGCTAGGGAGATTATATTAGCTGAGACCAAGCCTGGAGATGTGGTTGTAGTAGCTGGGATAGGTAATACTAATGGGGTAGGCCAGTAGGTGGTGGCGTATGGTAACCCAGACTACAAACCCACTTGAATGGATTCAACCACTACTACTGATAGTGATAATGGGTATACTATTACTGCTACTACTAAGGCAGACCATGATGCTTTCTAGGGCCGGAGAAGCTTATTCCAAGGTTCAGAGGGTGGTCACCCTTGTTGCTTGCGGTGATAAAGTGGAGGCTAGACCCTTCAAAGAAGGAGATTACGTAGGCCGCGTCCTAGGCGATTGCGGTGAGGGGAGGCAAGCCAGGATTGTAGGGATATACTCTGAAGAAGTAGCATTAGAGAAGCCTCGGTAACGTTTCAACCTCTCTCTTAATAGGAGATATTCGCCTAAAACCCAGACTTCCAATACCCACCTAAAGATCCCTCAAAGCCGCCCTGTTGATTGCCCGCACTTCAACCTTCCAAGTTGGTGTAGGCTACAGATTCTGAGGAAGCTAGAGTTGATATCAAGCTAGACTTCAAGCCCTCCAATGAGATACCCCGATAAGTATATTGGTGTTAGTGGTTCTACAAGAGCTTAGAGGTGAGGGGTTTGGCTAGATTTATTGTTACAGCAGCTTGGCCTTATGTGAACTACATACCTCATCTGGGGACCATAATACATTTGATTAGCGCTGATATCTATGCAAGGTATCTCAGGCTTAGAGGTCATGAGGTTATATCTGTTACGGGGAGTGATGAGCATGGAACGCCCATAGAGTTAGAGGCTAGGAAGAGGGGTGTTAGCCCTAGAGAGCTGACCGATGCTGTTCACTCGAGGGATGTAGAGTTATTTAAGGAGTATGGCATAGAGTTCAGCAACTACACTAGGACTGAGAGCCCTATTCACAAGGAGTTCGTTAGGGGGTTTATGTTAAAACTCTATGAGAACGGCTACATATTCGAGCAGGACGAAGTCTTACCCTACTGTGAGCGTGATATGATATTCTTGCCTGATAGGTTTGTTGAAGGCACATGTCCATACTGTGGTTATGAGAGAGCTAGAGGTGATCAATGCGATGAGTGCGGGAGGCTTCTACACCCAACAGAGCTGATCAACCCTAGGTGTGCGCTATGCGGTGCTAAACCTGTTTTTAAGCTGACGAAGCACTGGTACTTAGACCTAAGTAGGGTTAGGGATAGGCTCCTTGAGTGGCTTAAGAGTAACGAGGAGCTCCAGGATAATGTTAGAGAGTATAGTTTAAACTGGGTAACACAGGGTTTGAAGGCTAGGAGTGTTACGAGGGATACAATGTGGGGTATAGAAGCTCCCTTCCCCGGGTCGGAGGGGAAAACAATATACGTGTGGTTTGACGCCCTACTAGGCTATATTAGTGCTACAAAGGAGTACCTCGAATCCATAGGTAGGGGGGGTGAGTGGGTGGATTGGTGGATGAAGGGCGATGTTAAAACGGTATACTTCATAGGTAAGGATAATATTCCATTCCACTCCATAATATTCCCTGCAATGCTCATCGCTACAGGCGAACCCTACGTCCTCCCCTGGAGGATTAGCGCTACAGAGTATCTCCTCTACGAAGGCAGGCATTTTAGTAAGAGTAGGAGGATTGGGATTTGGATAGACGAGGCGCTCGAAATAGCTCCTGGCGAGTACTGGAGGTGGATCCTCGTAAGGCTTAGACCGGAGCTTAGAGACCAGAATTTCACGTGGAGCGAGTTCTACAGGATAGTCAATAGCGAGCTCGGGGATGATATAGGAAACTACGTTCACAGGGTGTTAACGTTGGCTGAGAGAGCTGGAGGGAGAATCCCCAGACCGGATAACCTGGGATCTCGGGAGATGGAAGTACTGGAGGAGGCTAAAAGGATAGCTTCTAAAGCTGTGGAAGCCTACGATTCCATAAGGCTTAAGCAGGCTACAGAATACATCTTGGAGCTTGCTAGACTAGGGAATAGATATCTAAACGAGAGGGAGCCATGGAATCTCCTAAGAAAGGAGCCTGGGGAGGCATTGAAGGTACTATGGGTCTCCCTGACTATAGTCAAGCTAATAGCACACCTCATAGCACCCGTTATGCCTAGAACAGCTGAGAGGATATGGAGTATGCTAGGGCTTAAGGGAAGCGTGCTAGAGAAAATCTGGGACAAGGAGCTGTTCGAAGCTGTAGAGTTTACCGTCACGAGGTCAGAGCCCCTCTTCCACAAGCTCCCACAAGACTTTCTAGAGAGAATAGACCATATAGTAGAGGAGGCCCGAGCTAGGGCAGCGGCTAAAAGGCCCAAGGTTATAGCCGACTAACCCCTCTACCCTTAAAAAGCCAACCCCTCAGTATATTCTGCTGAGAGAACCCTCACTCCAGATAAGCACCTCTTAGATGTAGGGATCACCGTCCATTCACATATTGTAAGGTAAAGCTCTCTAAGCTTAGGATTGTGTGTTTTAAATAAGAGTTTAAAACGTTATATTGTAATCCTTTTATCCTCTAGTAGGCCTCCAGAGATCTAGGTGTTAATGTTGCCTGTTGCTATGCCAGGTCCGGGTAGCCCTAATGGAATCTATGTGTATGATGCTAAGAAGAGGGTGTGGAATGTGCTTAGGAGGGATGGAGAGTCTTTTAAGCTAGGCGAGCTAGGCAAGGGGCTTTACCTAGTGTACTTTGATAACCTCTACTGCCCTGCTTGTAGGTCTCAGGACCATCATATCTACAAGCTTGTTATGAAATACGGGGGTAGAAGTGATATCTTCTTCGTCATAGTGGTTTGCGATTGGTTCGCTAATAACTGTAACTCAGAGGCGGCTTCAAAAACCTTTAAAGAGTATAACGTGTCAGCTAGCCCTACACTAATAGTAGCCAAGGTCTCTGATAACGGTGTTGTAGAAGAGAGGCTTGAAGGTGTTAGAACGGATAACGCTATAGAGTACTATATTAAAAAACTAGTAGGAGAGGCGTAGTCCTTGAATCCTACTCTCATATAGGATTCTTCATAAGCTTTTCTACAAGATCCTCTATTGATGAACCCAGCTTCTCGGCCTTCATAGCAGACTTCTCAATAACCTCTATCATGGACGCTGGAACCCCTCTACTCTCTAGAACCTTAAGACCCTCTATTGTTACACCTCCAGGTGTTGTAACCTCATCTCTTAGCTCAGCTGGGTGGACGGTTCTTAGGGATAGGTGCTCAGCTGTAGCTTTGATAGTGTCAAGTACGGCTTTTGTAGCTAAATCCCTTGGGAATCCCATTGATATAGCTCCTAGGACTAGAGAGTCCACGATTACTGCAACATATGCTGGGAGGCTCCCAACGAGAGCCGTCCACACATCTAGCCACTCCTCTGGAACCCAGTACGTTGTACCAGCACATTTGAACATCTTCTCTACAATATTGCTATTAACACCATCTATGACTCCTGAGAGGGCTGTGGCACTCATACCAATCCTAATGTTGATGTTTGGCATAGCTCTATAGACTGTGTTCGCTTGAAGAGCTCTCTCAAGGGTAGCCCTTCTAACTCCCGCAACCACAGATACTACCAGCTTATCGTTAACAAAACCTCTTACCTCGCTAGCTAGATGTGGTAGCTGGTATGGCTTAACACTGATAACAACTACATCTGAGCTCTCCACCGCCCCCCTGTTATTCCTTATTGCAGTTATACCAAGTCTCCTTACAGACTCAAGAGTTTCATCCCTCCTAGCTGTAGCTATAACCTCAAACCCGCATTTGCGGAGAGCCCAGGCTAGTGACGATCCTATCCTACCGGCTCCTAGAACCGCTACTCTAATGCCATTAAGGTCGGCAATGAGCCGCACCTTAAGAAATTACTATCTCCAAGCCTTTTAAACACTACTATAATCTAGAGCTGTTATCTAAGCTATGACCTCCCCTCCGCTCTTTGAAAAAGGGCGGGTCCCCCCGCATCCCTGGGAGGCTCCAATGCCTCCTCCGAGAGGTTTGCTGGGTTTCCTGCTCTGAGGTCTACACATCATAGATCAACATCCCCATCCCTTAGGGCATCACAGCTCAGCTAGGGGAGGTCTCCCTATATGGGGGCAACAGCTCCTTAGGCGCTGTATGTAGTGTATTTCAACTGGAGTCTATATCCCTCTCATCCTCGTCGTGAAAAGGTGAGGCTTTCCAGTTGTAGTTGCAGGGGTTTACGGGTATCTCCTTCTCGTAGTAGACGAATATCGTTGAACCTCTTAACTCTCCTCTGACCCTGAAGGCTCTATATTCTATAGTGTTTCTGAAAGAGCATAGCCTGTAGGAGAATTTGGGATCTACGGCTGCGTTAGGCCTGATTTCGGTAATGTCCCCTCTTAAGGCTATAAATGCTACCATAACCCTAAACCCCCCTCTCTCCCTGAGGAACTTTAGGATTTCAAGTTGTTTTGAGGCTCTCAAACTCTTAGCTGATGGGAATAAGCCTATGCCCTTTTCAGCATAGTTAACACCTTTAACCTCCACTAGCAGGGGCTCCCTGCCATGGCCTACTACCAGGAAATCAGCTCTATACCTCATGAAAGGCGTTCGAACCTCAAACTCCTCCACCACATCACCATGCTCCCCTATGCCCTCAAAAACCCTGGGTATCAGGCGTGAGAACACGATATTGGGAAGCCTTGAATCAACGAGGATGAGCCCTCCAGGGTCTGCTAAAGCAACTACATCACAGCGAGTAAACCTCCTGAAACCGGAGACCTCCACGTAGTAAACAGGTGTACCTCTAGGAGTAATCCTCCCAAGCCTCCCAGTATCATGGAGATGGCATAGGAACTTCGAGCCATCCCTACCCCTAAGCACAGCTACAAACATGCTATCGGCATACTCAAAATCAGCCCTCCTAACCCCGGGGATCCTCACAATTACATCCAACAGAGCTAAACCCCCACCAATCTATAGAATTAGAATGCCAGCTATCTTAAGCTATTCCATATACTACACCGGGAGTTACCTAATCCGTGACACTCAAACCATAGATACTTAAAGTGTAACCCCCACACTAGATCAGCTGGGTATTAGATGTAGTCTTCCCGGGAAGTACATGTGATTTCACGGTGGAAGATCTATGTTTTTAAACTTTAACAGGATGCTTACTACTCTAGGAGTGGGCCCGTAGCTCAGCCTGGTAGAGCGGCGGGCTTTTAACCCGTAGGTCCCGGGTTCAAATCCCGGCGGGCCCGCCACAATGCCGGGAGGGCTCCTAAAGAGATTAGAGTGTGTAGTATCATATTTTACAGGGGGTCGGGTTTGACAGCTGAGTATCCGTTGAAACCTGTGGTTGAGGGTCTTTACATAGTGGGGTCTAGGCCTGTTTTATACTCTGCGGCTGACGATGTCTTTGTAGTGGCTGATGTTCACCTAGGGTATGAGGAGGCTATGGCCTCTCAAGGAGTTTTTCTACCGAGGTTACAGCTTAGGAAGGCTCTTAAAGTGTTATCTGAGGCTAGGGCTATTGTAGGAGCTAGAGGTGTTATTGTAAACGGGGATATTAAGCATGCTTTTGAGAAGTTGTTGAAGCAGGAGAGGGTTGAGGTTGAAGAGTTTATTGTTAAGCTACAGGAGATGGGGTTTAAGGAGGTTATATTCGTTAGGGGTAACCATGATAATTACGTGGGCTATGTGATCAGGAAGCTGGGGGTTACTGTGGTTGAGGATCACCTGGATTTAAGTAATGGTATTAGGGTAACCCACGGCCACTTGGATTTAGAGCCTAGAGGTGATGTAGTTGTTATAGGCCATGAGCATCCGGCTATCCACTTGAACATTGGCGGTTCTAAGATTAAACTACCAGTACTCCTCCTCATCCCTACAACGTTTTCTACTCAAATTCTGGTTATACCAGCTTTAGGAGTGTACCAGACGGGTAACATTGTAACCTTGGATAGAGGGAGGTTCCTATCGCCAATGGTTAGGAGGTACGGGGTGGTTGAAAAGGCTAAGCCTATCATAGTGGATGAGAGTCTAGGTGTGATAGCGTTGCCTGAGCTTGAGAGTGTACTAGGCTTCTAGTCGTATGGTATTATGCAGTTGTTCTCCTTAAGCCTCTCATATATACTGTTAACTGCTTTAACCACCTCCTCCTCCCTCTTAGCCCCTGTTATAACCATCTTACCACTACTAAATATGAGGAGCACTACAACGGGTTTCTCCATCCTGTATATGAGTCCTGGGAACTGCTCCGGTTCATACATACTACCGGGTAATGCTAAAGCAGCCCTCTCAAGGTCTATTATAGCCCCTAGGTTAGCTGAAGCGACTATATTCTGTATTTGAATCTGAGGCTTCCCCTGTATCGGTATACCCTTGTTTATGAGCGTTTTAAGAATCTTCTTGACTGCGAAAACAAGCTGGTTGACACTCTTAGCCCCTGTTACAACCATCTTACCAGATTTGAATATAAGAGCTGTTATCTTCGGCTGCTCCAGCCTGTAAACGAGACCTGGAAACTGGTCTGGGTTGTAATCGACCTCTGGGAGCTTTGTCTCTATAAGCGATAGGTCTAGGGGGTGTTCTAATATGACCGTAGCAACGATATTCTCTATCTGAACCTCAGGCTCTCTACTTGTAATCTCAGAAGATCTCATCTAGCTACCACCTCCCAGGTAGGGGTTTAAAAGGCAGGGTATTTAAACTATAGCACCTAGCCTCATGCTAGCTTAAGAGGGTTGAGAGAGCAAAAGATAACCTGGGATGAGGAGGCGGGCAGACTAGGACGTGGTGACTGCCTTAGTTCAATCTGACCGCTTTAAGCTTAAGCCTTCAACGTGTCAACGCGTGGTGGTTGGGCTTGAAGCCTATCTGGGGCTCTCTAGTGGTGATGGATTTAGATAGGTTTAAAGAGTATGCTAGAGAGAGGGGGCTTAGCGTCTACGAACCCAATATTGTGACGGGATCTCTCTCTAGTCTAGTGGAGGGTTTTGTTAGAAAGTTTCAGGCTGTTGTAGTCTATGGTTTAGACTGGGATAGAGGGACTGAGGAGGTTGTACTGGAGATTCCTGGTGTTGAGGCTGTCGAGCTGAAGCCAGATCTCATCAGGGTGGCTGAGGAGGTGCACGGGCTCGGGTCGTCTATAACTATAGTAGCTCTCACAGGGTATGTTAGCTGTGTTCCAGCAAGGGATAGAAGGGAGGCTTATGCAGGTCACTATTTAAGATCTAAAGCTAGGGATGTTTTGGAGTCTCTTAAGAGGAGGTGTGGTGGTGTTGTCTACATTGACGGTGTGGTGGTATGGTCTAGGGTATCATTAGGAGCTCCTCAACCTCCAGGGTGTAGCCGTGGCTCCTAGCTATCTGTAAGGCTTCCTCGAACTCTCTTCTCGTAAGCCTCCTAGCTATATCCTTGTACCTCTCAGGCTCCTTCAATACTAGGTAGTCTGGGTGGTATTGATCCATGAGGTTTAATAGTGCTCTAGGCACGTTCTTTGAAAGCCATTCCACCACCGGTCTCGTGCAACACTCTATGTGGTTTGGTAGTACGAGGTGCCTTACTATCATATCTCCAAGACCTCCATCATATGCTTCAACATGATTTCTAGCTGCGACCGAGAAGTACGCTTTAACCTTTGAAAGCCTCCTACCGCACTCGTCGTTACCGAATTTGAAGTCCGGGAGCCATATGTCTATGACATCCTTTATAAGCTTCATAGCCTCCGGTGTCATGTGCATATCGCTATTCCAAAGCTGGGCTATGTTAACCTTTAGATATTTAAGGCTCTCGAGTATGAATGGTATCTGCGGTGTAGGCTCCCCCCCTACATGGTTTATGTTGCGGGCTCCAGTTTTAGCTAGGGATTCCTGTATTAATGCTAGGGTGTGCGGGGTTACCTTAATGTAATCCTGTGTCTTCACCTGGCTTATCTCCCAGTTTTGGCAGAAGACGCACCGGAACGGGCACCCTCCATAGAATATCGTACCGCTAGGTACCAGGGGGGCCTCCTCCCCTGTGTGGTGGAAGAAGCTGTAGACCATGCACTCGTTAGCAACCCTACAAACACCTATCCTCCCAGAGGCTCTATCAGCTTTACACCTCCACTCACAGAGCTCACATCTCCTCAGCATCCTCCTAGCAATGGCTATCTTAACATCGAGGTAGCTGAACCTAGGCTCTTCGCCCCTAAGCCTCTCAACACCCTCGTATATGTCAAGCCACAGCCTTCTATGCTCTAAGGCAAGCCTTTCGTGTACCGTCCAGAGCTCCTCCAAGCTTAAACTCTCATCGTATGGATCTAGGGGGGATTCAATGCTACGGGCTATAAGAAACTTAGCAGGCTTCTCCCCGTATAGCACACTATAGTACCAGGGGAGCCTCTCCCTTAAAACCCTGTTGTGGAGAGCTCTAAGAGCATCAGGCCTAAACCTATAAACCAGAGACTCGGGCATCGGCTCAATAACCCTAAGCACAGCCTACCACCTGGCGATAGGCTAGAACTCATCCATATTCTATTGCTTAAGAGGGGAGTTTAAAACCCTCACGCTCTTAGGGCATACGGGCTTCCTTCCACTTCTAGCTAGTGTGTTTAAGAGTAAGATTTTTAAGTTAGGTCGTTTAACCCTCTACTCTTAGAGTGTGAGGTGGCGGGGTTTGCCTAGACAGGCTCGTATTTTGGTATCTATGCTTGTAATCGCTGTCATCATCGCACCTCTCATCTCAGGATATACAAGCCTAGGTACTCCTACTACAACACAGCCTCCCACACCCACGGCTTTCGTCGACCCACTGCTCCTGGACCCATCTAGCTACGCTAACCACGTGTACATTGACATGCCCGAGTGGTTCGCCCAAGGCTATCTAAGTGCTTTAAGCCTAGCCTTAGCTAAAGGTGAGAGGGTTAGGGAGGGTCAAGTCAAGGTTGTAATAACAGCGTCTCCCAGTGTGGATCTAGAAGAGATAGCTTCAAAAACCCGGGGGTTGATAGGTGTATATAGACACCCCACGTTCACCTACGTGGAGGCCTGGGTTACAAGGGGTGACGTGGAGCTCCTATCAAGGACACCTGGGGTCTACAGTATAGCTCTCTACAGATCACCACTCTCATGGATACTACATGAGCAGGAGGTTGCAAGCAGGGCCCTTGACACGGTTGCTGGAGGAACTCCAGGTAACCCCGATATGGAACCTAGCATGTATAAGGCAGTTGAGGTCATAGGGGCTAGTAGGGTTTGGAGCGAGTTCGGCATAACAGGTAAAGGTACTATAGTAGCTGTTGTCGACACGGGAGTGGACTTTGGAAGCCCTGGTTTAGGCTCTCAAGCCATAGCTAGGACCCCTGAGGGCACACCAATGATATTTGATAGTGATGAGATAGGTTTAACGTTAACAATGGTTACATCAACGAAAGACGAGAGAGGCTTTATAACGCTCCCAGGAGCGGGAGTTCCCTTCTTCGACGGCTCGTTCCTAGTTACGGGTGTAACTAACGTAGGCTGGGTGTACTATAGATCGCCTGATGGTAGGGTCTTCTACACAGAGTTCCCCCTGGAATCCTACCATGTTGGTGGCATAAGCTCTGCTAGTGGAACCTACAGGTTTGGGCTAGCGGTCCAGTACTATGTTGTCTACGGTACACTCTACTGGACGGTCCCCATACTCTATGTAGACTCTAAAACCCCCGGTGTCTACGATACAGTCTACGCCGATCTATCAACAATGTACTACTACCTACTTGTAGCCCTCAACGCCACGGGTGTTATAAGAGCTCCTCCAGAATCAACCATAAGAGCTTTAAAGGACTTTAGCTTCGCTGATGAGAAGCCCGCTAGGTACGGGGATGAGGTTCTAGGGAGAGACTTTACAGGCGATGGTGTCTTCGATCTAAGCATTGGAGCTCTAGCAGGCTACCTCTACGATTGGACTGGGTTCCTAACGGGGGTAGGGCCTACGTGGAGCTGGCTTACAGGGTTCGACTACACAGGCCTCATACTACCAGGCTTAGATAGTAGAGGTCTCTACGTAACCATAGCCTACGACTACCACAGTCACGGGACTAGTGTTGCTAATGTTATAGCATCGAGATACGATAAACCCGTTGATCTAGGCTATGGTAGGTTCCCGCTCAAGGGTATAGCCCCTGACGCTCTAATAGCTGCTAACACGGGTCTCGTAAACCCGATAGCCTCTGTGTTCTTCTTCAGCGGTCACGACCTCAAAGGGCCCTACTGGGAGTGGACTGTAACTGGGAGGCATAAAGCGGATATCATAAGCAATAGTTGGGGTAGTAGCTTCGTGTTACTAATAGGGTTTGCTAGTAGTGTTTCAAACTACGCCCTCCTATGGGATCACGTTATCTCAGTAACTAAGACCATCATAGTGCATGCTGGTGGTAACGGGGCTCCAGGCTATGGGACCATGACTACACCGGGTGACTCGGCATTCGCCATAACACTTGGTGCTAGCACCCTCTTCGACTACAGGCCCGCCTACGGCTTCCTACCAGGTACTTGGGATGACGTTGTCTCATGGAGTGCCAGGGGGCCTACGAACGTTGGCCTCGTTAAACCAGACGTGGTTAACATAGGTAGCTTCGAGTGGGCCTTCACACACACTCTAGCAGGTCTTGGTAACGGTATAAGGGCTATAAGCCTGTTCAGTGGTACTAGTGAGGCGACACCCATGACTAGCGGCTCAGTAGCCCTCATAGTAAGCTACCTGAAGGGTAAAGGTTTAGGCGTTGACCCAGGCTTTGTTAAATCACTTGTGAAGAGCACTGCTAGGGATCTAGGCTATAACGCCTACGTACAGGGTGCAGGTCACGTTGACGTCTACAGGGCTTTTGAAGCTCTAGTCAAAGGAGGGATTCCAGTAGCCAGCTCTACATCTGTTGCTGAAAACCTCTACTCACTATTACTATTCGGCTTCAACACAATATACTACCCTGTTAAACCTGTTCTTGACACACAACTGTACACTGGTCCCATGAGGCCTGGTGAGTCTAAGACGTTGAAGCTAGACCTAACAGCTTTCGGTGAGAGTAAGGTAGACGTTAAGCTTACAACAGCTACAT
>JAJHQN010000064.1 GCA_020833325.1 Desulfurococcaceae archaeon
TACCTAAACCTCCAGTGAGGCTAGGGGCTTTAAGGAGGTTTAATGTTAAACGATGTGCCTTGAAGCTCGGATCCCTAGATGTAGTCTGTTAGTTGTTTAAATCTAGCTCTCCTCTTAGCTGATGATAGGTAGAGTTTCTTTAGATCTACGTGTTTGAACTCGAGGTTGTAGAGGTATAGGAGTTTCAAGGCGTTCTCGGTTATGGAGGGCGCTACGAGTATCCCTCTAGCTCTGATGCCTTTGGCTCTGAAGGCTTCAACGTATGATAGTAGTTGTTTTACAGCATCTTCTCCAGCTTTAACTCTTTTAATCTCAATAACTACAATGTTTCCATTCTTATCTCTTGCGTAGAGGTCTACGAAGCCGGGTTCGACTGGCTTCTCCACATCTATTATCTTGAGGCCCTCCTCTACTATGCTTGGATCGCTTATAATTGCTTCTCTAACCTCCTCCTCGCTTACGTACATCCAGAACTGGCCCTCCTCCGGGTTTAAGGCTATTAGGATTGCGTATACACTACTACACTCTAACACCAGTATCTCCCTAGGGGTCCTCCTGAGAGCTCTTAGAACTAGCATGCTGTTCTCGATAGCCACTGTTATAGCGCTGGTCTCAGGCTGCCAGTTGAGGGGCTTAAACCCCCTATGGCCGTGGACTATAATGCTACCATCAGGTTTAACCATAACAATCCTATCCCCTAGTGTAGCCTCGCTAGCACCCCTACCCTCATACCAAGCCTTGCAGAGGGCTGCAATGGTAATCCAGGATCTCCTCTCAAGAGCTTCAGCTATGTGAGCTCTAGCCTCCTCCAAGGTCTCTGGTATCACAACTCCTACATCCAATCCCTCCGTGCCCTCCCCATAGTTGTTAGCCCTTATAGGGTTTAATAGCGTGGAGAGCTATTAACAGGTGGATGGCTTGAGTGTAAATGCGTTGGGTAGGGTTAGAGAGGTTATGTCTCATCCTCTGGTTGAGATAGCTATGGCTTACGCTGTCATAATATCTGTTATAATAGTTCTGGTAGACTACACGATGCCCCTAAGGGATGATCTTAGGATGCAACTCTACACCGTTGACGCCATCGTAGTCCTCCTACTACTCCTAGATCTAGCTGTAAGAGCTCTTAGGAGCGGGAGCCCTCTAAGGTATTTGGCTAGCAACTGGTACGAAATCCCAGCTCTCACACCCCTATACGCTTTCGCTATTATAGAGCAGGTTCCCAGTATAGCTGGGCTAGTCAGACTCCTTAGGATGCTAAGGCTGCTAAGGCTAACCCTACTATTCCTACGCGGCTCAGCCATAGCCAGAGCTCTCCTTGAAGCATCTAGGACGCTACAGTTCTCAACAGTAGTAGGGGTGCTAGCTCTCACAACTCTAACCTCAGCCTTCACATTCTACATCGTGGAATCAGCTGGTGGAAGCGGTAGTGTGAAAAGCTTCTGGGACTCCCTATGGTGGGCTCTAGCAACAGTTACAACAGTAGGCTACGGAGACATAGTCCCGGAGACCCCGGCTGGGAGAGTCATCGGAGCGATAACAATGCTGGTAGGCATAGGCGTTTACTCAGCCTTCATAGGCCTAGTAGCGGCAACCCTAACCCAGGTTTCAAGGGCTCAAAGGGACCCCGAGCTTGAGGACATAAAGTCGAGGATAGATAGGTTGGAGAGCCTAAGCGAGAGAGAGCTGGAAGAGCTAGTGGACAGCATTAAGAGGAGATGGGCTAGATTGAAAGAGAGGGCTTAGAAGTCGAATCGAAATAACGGTAGGGGCGTAGCCCAACTAGGTAGAGAGTTTAGGCTTGGCCTCTGCTAACCCCATGCACTAAGCCCACAAGTGTGTCAAAGGAAAGCTTAGGGGGGTTACAGTGATACTCTACTGGAGTTACGCCAGGGGGATTTCAACGAGTGGAGTAACATAGACGTCCTTGTAATAGCAGAGTAGCTACCAGAAAACCCCATGGAGAGGCTATGCATGGCTAGGGTTGCGGGAGTCGAATCACTTCTACTAACCCTTGATGAGATGCGGAAGATGAGGGGTAAGAGTCTAGCGGTAAGAGAGGCCCTGGGGAAAGGTGTGATGCAATAGATGATCTAGGAGCCCTAAAGATCCCTCAGCAACCCCAGGCCTTGCAATAAATTCATGGGCATGATGGCGTAGCACGAATTTATATTAACTGCCGTAAATATTAAATTTGAGGTGGCAGGCGAGGTGTTGGGATTGAGTGTGGTGGTGACACCTAACAATGCCAGGTCTAGGTTGATTCTAGCTCTCATCGCTTCATCATCGTTAGCATTTCTAGCCCTTCTACATCAAATCCTCTACCTTGCTCTTATGCCCCCTCTCTACGACCTCCTACCATACGATTTGAAGCTCCCTCTACAACTATTCTTTCTACCAACTTTTTTGAATGACTTGGAGGCCGAGGTTATCTGCTATAAGTGGAGGGTCTACGCTATGCTAGCCCTACCGTTTAGCTTCGCCTTGTACACATTGTTATACTACATGCTCGATCTAGGCCTAGTGGCCATCGTAGGTCGTAGGTATGAGATCCTAGCTGTATACGCTCTGGGCATGGTAGCCTCCACCCTCAACGGCCTCATCCCCAGATCGCTACCCAGCCTCTACTACGCAACATACACCATACCAAATGTGGTGATGGAAGCCGGATTCCGGAGCATACTATACTGTAGTAACTTAAAGATATATACATCATCTTCACTAGTAATAATCTACCTGCTAGTACAACTGGTTATACCCAGCATACTCCTAGCACTAGTCCTATTTAAAGTCTACAGGCGCACTATGATAACATCATTCCTAATCCCACCTCTCATAGCCATAGCACCCGTAATGGTACCAATAATCCTCCTCATACTAGCTATAGTGGGGCCCCCGCCTCCACCAGGTAGGGAGATGAACGTCTTCGCAGTCCTTCTACTCCTCCACGAACTCTACATAACACCCATGTACGGAGTAATGTTATGGGGTTCGTTAGCCACGCTAATCTTATTCCACTTTATGCTAAGAGTTAAACTAAGTGGGTGTCATTGAATTTAAATGGTGGTAAACCTTGAGCCTCCAATCTCCATTAAAACTATTTTCAGCATATTTAATTGTAGGGGTTACAGTAGTCCTCCTAGTCGTGGGGTTCGCCTACGCATATGGAATCTATGTAGCCCAGGTTAGCCCGACCCCCAGGCCAGAGGGTGGGACCATACCGTCACCCGTGGTCACACCAATAGCTCCTGGAGCACCATCCGAGCCTGAGATTAACTGGAGTGAGGTTAGAAGGCTTATTAGAGAGCATCCTCTAGCAAACCAGCTTAAGCTCGATCGTGCTGTGGAGACTCCACTATATCATTACCCACGCGAGTGTATAGGCTATAAGTACCCGGAGTCGACGTGGATAGTGGTTGACTACAGGGGGTCTAGGGCTTTAATTCACGTAGATAAGGTCATATTCTGTACTAAGTATCACGCTGTCTCATTATCTGAGATCATAGCCTACCCTGGGTTCAACCTAGAAGATGTACCTCCTGAGTTTAACAACATAGCATCCAAGGTCGTGGAGCTGGTCTATGAGCGTTCACGAAAGCTTTATGGTGAGCCCGAGAGGGTTGGGTTAATAGCAGTAGTAGAGGAGGGCCTTAGTAGGGTTGCGTACGCTGTAGCAGTGGTAGGCAAGGGACGCTACGGGTTCACGGTAGATCTAACAACAAACACTGTTTCCGAGTGGTTCTTCGCAAAGGGAGTTTATGTGAAAAGCCTAGGCTTCTACATGATAGCTGTGAGCGAGCGAGAGTAGCTGGAAACCCCTAGACCCTACACTCTAGAAACTCTATCAATGAAGTCCACTGCTTCACGATATACAACGTTTAGAGGGTGAGTGGAGGGGCTTCATTAAAATCTCAAAATGCGATCCTAACTGGGAGCTTCAACACGTAGCCTATAGATGCTCCTCGCTAGTAAGCTTCGTTAAAGGCGTGGAGGTTACATAGGAAATCTCGATCTTAATGATGATCGCTAGTAGATCTTATACTTAAGCTTTCATCATTAGGTCTAAAGCCTAAAGCTTCAGCTTAAGGACGCTAAATTACCTATAGTCACTTGGAACCTCTCCGGTCTGAGGAGTTTAATGGGGGTTACTTTAGACCATGGTATGCTGGGCTATTGTGAAAGTGAGGCTTCATGAACACGAGTAAGAGCTCTTGTAGGCTGGGGTTAAATGTACTCTATGCTGGTATATAGGGTTGAAGCTTAGGGGTGCTGAGAGCTTCTAGGGTTGAGGTAACCTTTCCCCATAGTGTGCTGGGCTTATCATGCTATGTTGTATTGCTTTTTAGCTGTAGATGTTGAATTTGTCTCAGTGCTCGGTGGTTTAGCTCTCTTTTGCTTTCTCTGCTGAGAGTCTCTCCTCGTAGTATTTCTTGAGCTCCTCGTCGCTCATCCTGTTGTAGGGTTCTGCTAGGATATCTCTTAGTTGTGGGTTTTTGAGGAAGTAGTAGACTGAGTAGGAGCATATGGGTACTATCTTCAAGCCCTTCTCCTTTGCAACCTCGACGGCCTTATCAACCATAGCTTTTGCAACCCCCTTGCCTCTGTGCTGTGGTGGTGTATAGGTTTCTATAAGGTGCATCTTGTCACCTTCAATGCTGTACCTTAGGTATGCTTTGGAGCCGTCCTCGAACTTAACGTAGAAGACCTGAGATGTGTATTTAACCTCTAAGCTCTCCGCCAAGCCGTATCACCAACTGATCTAGGGTGCTTCAGGCTATTAAAGCTATGTATGTACATGTAACCGGATCCCCTTGGAGGAGCTCTAACGCTTATAGGGTGTAAGCTTACTAGGTAACCGGGTTGAACGCCATGCTCTCAGTTGAGAGTGCAAGGTCTAGGATTGGTATTCTGAGGAGGTACGTTTACCTTGATAATGCCAGTTCAGGCCCTCTGCCCGATCCCGTTGCCTACGCTGTTAAGAGTTTTGTAGAAGAGTGGGCTTCTGAGGGTGAGCCTTGGGAGGAGGGTGTACTAGCTGGGGTTGAGTGTAGGAGGCTGTTCTCGCAGCTTATCAACGCCTCCCCCGAGGAGGTTGCCCTACTACCAGGTGTAACCTACGGGCTCGCAGTCATACTATCATCCCTTAGGCTTAAGAGGGGTTCTAATATTGTCGTGAGCTCTCTAAACTTCCCAACTAGTATTCTGATAGCGAGGTCCATGGCCTCTAGGGGGCTCGTGAGGGAGGTTAGGGTTGCTGAAGCCCGTAACGGCTCTCTTGACGTGGGGGTTTACGAGAGGCTTGTCGACGATAATACGAGTATAGTGATGATAGACTACGTAGGCTGGCTATCAGGTCACGTTGAGAACCTCGGGGAGCTAGCTAGGATAGCTCACGAGCACGGGGCCATCCTAGTATCAGATGCGTTCCACGCTGTAGGAGTCCTCCCAGTGGACGTTAAGAGCCTGGATGTAGACGTGTTGATGACAGGGTCTTACAAGTGGCTTATGAGCATCCACGGCGTAGCCCTAGCATACATTAGAGGTGAGTTGCTGGAGGAGCTTCAACCACCGTATGCAGGGTGGATGGCTGTAGAGGACTCTGTAGCCCAGAGGCTTACCCGGGGGGAGCCTGTCTTCGAAAGACCAATAGATACTAGTAAACTCAACCTAGCCCGAGGGGCTCTGAAGCTAGAATGGGGTACTCTACCCCTCATAGCAGTTGTAGCTCTAAGGGAATCACTTAAATTCATAATAGAGCATAGAGCACCTGAGCTTTACTACAACCACACGTGGAGGGTAGCTGATAGGATTGCGGAGGGCCTGGAGGATCTAGGCTACAAGCTATACACACCAAGAGACAACCACTCAGCCATAGTAACCTTCAGGCACGAAAAACCCCTAAAGCTAGCAGAGGATCTTGAGAAGAAGGGCATCAAGGTAGCATCAAGACCGAAGCTGGTGAGAGTATCACCACACTTCTACAACACAATAGAGGATGCAGAGAAGCTACTAGAATCTCTCAAGGAGCTTAAGTCAATGATTTAACACGAGAACCTCGCCTCAGCCAAGTCACCCTCCTATTTAAAACAAAGTTCACAACCGGAAGCCTCGCCTTTCAAGGCGGGGAGCCGCCAGCCGCTAGTAAAGTCTCCCTGTTATCTCGTAGCGGAGGCTAGGTTAACTTAGTGTTTTATTGTAAGGTAACATGCTCTTTAATATTCTCCTTGGAGAGCTCCTCTTGTAGCATGCTTCTGGTAAGCCTACCTTCCACGTTCTTCTACAGTCTTCTCAATCCATTTCTTAGACCACACTCTAATAGCCTCTATTACGTTCTTCAACTCCCTACCTTTATCGGTGAGCTCGTAGGTAACTCTTAGTGGTGGGTAGCGGTATTTTCTCATAACTATACCCTTCCTCTCTAAATCCTTTAGGTTGTCAGATAGGATTTTAGAGTTTACCTCCAGTAGGTTCTTGAGATCAGTGAATGTCTTGGGTCCTTCGAGTAGATAGTATATTATTGCTAGCTTCCACTTACCACCAATCTCCATTATACCCTGGATTACGGGGCATGGTCTATCTCGGCTTGACATAGGTTACCCTCCGGAAACCTGGTTACCATCCGGTAATCTATGATCTGGGTTTAAATACACCACATCTAAACCTTCAACCAGGTGATTTACGTGGTGGAGGTTGTAGACGTGGTTTTCATTATAGGGAGGCTTATCTTCGGAGGCTACTGGGTTCTCAACGGCTTAAACCATTTCATCAACATGAAGATGATGGCCGACTTTACGATACAAAGGGGTGTTCCATTTCCAGCAGAGCTATCTGTGGCTGTAACAGGGCTGATGATGCTGTTAGGTGGTTTAACAATAATCCTAGGTGTCTACACCTATATTGGGATGGCCCTCATAATATTGTTCCTTCTATCAGCCATGATATTCGTGCACAGGTTCTGGGAGATGAGCGATCCAATGGCTAGGAGGACAGAGATGATATTGTTTATGGGTAACGTCGCCTATATAGGGGTACTCTTAATGCTATACACTCTAGGAGACACCTGGCCTTTCAACGTATTCGATCTCATAGGAGGCTAGACGGTTAGAGCTCCTAGTTCACAATTGCTTTTCCCCGTTTATCTTCTACATCTAACATTTATACCTAGGGGTTTAAGCTCTACTCACCAAGGAGGTTTATGGGGTGTTTGAGTGTCTCTAGGTTGCGTTAAACCTAATAGGCTTTCAGGCTCTAGGAGCCCGTATCTCCTCCAGCATGCGTGTAACCCTGTTGATTGGAGGCCTTGGAGTGCTGAGGTTTTAGAGGAGGCTAGAGCTCTTGGTAAACCATTGTTCATATCGATAGGCTACTCTACATGCCATTGGTGTCATGTTATGGCTCGCGAGTCATTCGAGGATCCTGATGTGGCTGCTGTGCTTAACGAGTACTATGTTCCAGTCAAGGTTGATAGGGAGGAGATGCCTGATGTTGATAGCTTCTACATGGCATATTGTATGGCGGCTCTAGGCTCCTGCGGTTGGCCTCTTAATGTCATAGCTACACCTGATGGTAAGCCATTCTACGTTAGAACATATGTTAGGAGGGAGGAGCTTATATGGATTCTACTTCAGATCGCCAAGGTCTGGTATAGTGGTGATAGGGGGTTAGCTGAGGGTGCTGGTGTGGAGGCTCTAAAAGCTCTACAAAACCTCTGGGCCCCCAGGCCTGGTGATGCTAGCCTAGGAGACCTCATATCAAGGGCTTATAGGGAGCTCCTGGACAGCTACGACCCAGTCTACGGTGGCTTCGGTAGGGGGCCTAAGTTCCCCGTGCCACACAACATAATGTTCCTCCTCAGATACTGGGCTAGGAGTGGTGATAGGGATGCTGTTGAGATGGCTCTTAGAACATTAGACTACATGGTTGCTGGTGGTATACACGATATAGTTGGAGGGGGGTTTCATAGGTATACTGTGGACTCCAAATGGCTCCAGCCACACTTTGAGAAGATGCTCTACGATCAAGCTCTAATCCTAACGGCTCTCGTGGAATCATACCAGGTTACAGGTGATTTAACGTATAGGTGGGCCTCAGAGAAGATAGTGAGATTCCTAGAGGAGTCTATGCTAAACCCTGAAGGAGGCCTATACACAGCTTTGAGTGCGGAAAGCAGTGGTGTTGAGGGCTACTTCTACACATGGGGTTACGATGAGGTTAGAAGCGTCTTAGACGAGGACGAATTTAGGATTGCTACGAGGCTCTTCAACATAACGGAGAGGGGTAACTATAGGGATGAAGCTAGTGGGAGGCCTACAGGGAGGAACATACTCTACATCGGGTTACCCCTAAGAGATGCCGCTAGACTGAATAACATAAGCTTAGCGGAGTTACTGGAGCTCGTGGATAGGCTGACTTCGAAGCTAGGTCAAGCTAGGATGCGTAGAGAGCCTCCTCCAGTAGATGATAAGGTGTTAACAGACTGGAATGGACTGGCTCTAGCGGCCCTAGCTAAGACTTATAGAGCTCTAGGCTCTGAGAAAGCACTGGTTATGGCTGAGAGGGTTGCATCGTTCCTCGTAGATAGGGTTTTAGATGGTGATAAAATCTACCACTGCTATAAACTAGGTGAAGCCTATATAGACGGGATGCTAGCTGACTACGCTAGCCTAACGTGGGGCTTGATGGAGCTCTACGAGACCACGTTTAAGGAGAGATGGTTTGAGCTCTCAGTAGACCTAGCAAACTCCATAGTTAAAAGATTCTGGGATGAAGAAAGAGGAGTGTTAAAGTTCAAGGAGGGGAGGGGTGTAGCAGAGGATCTCATAGACCCATATGATACATCAATGCCATCAGGCTACTCCTTAGCACTACATGTACTGATAAGAGCATCAAGGTACACGGGAGACCCTAGGTTCGAGAATACAGCCCTAAGAGCTTTCAAAAACGTCAGTGGGCTGGTAGAGCTAAACCCATCAGCATTCACATACATGCTATCAACAGCTCTAGACTACTGGGTTGACGTGAGCTACGAGATAGTAGTAGCCTCAAGAGAAGGCGATAGAGAAGTTTTAGATATGATAGGAGAGATCTGGAGGAGGTTCATGCCAAACAAAGTACTACTACACATAACGGAGGCTAGCAGGGGAGTGAGAGAGCTAGCACCCTACACCAAGAACATGATAGCAGTAGAGGGGAAGCCAACAGCATACATATGCAGAAATAGAGTATGCGATCTCCCTATAATGGGGGTAGAGA
>JAJHQN010000065.1 GCA_020833325.1 Desulfurococcaceae archaeon
GTTTGGAGCTTAGGGTTGTTGAGGCTTATCCTGGTGATTCTGGTAGGAAGATTGCTAGGATGAGTCCTTCTGCTATGAGTAAGCTTGGTGTTGGTACTGGTGATTTTGTTAGGGTTGAGGCTAATGGTAGGGTTGTTGTTGCTAGGGTTTGGCCTCTTAGGGGTGATGATGTTGATAGGAACATCATTAGGATTGATGGTTACCTTAGGGAGGCTCTTGGTGTTAAGACGGGGGACTACGTTAGGGTTTCCAGGATTGATAGGATTGACCCTGCTACTAGGGTTGTCCTGGCTCCAACAGAGCATGCTATAAGGTTTTCCAGGGATTTCGTTGAGTATGTTAAGGAGGAGCTCTTGAACAAGCCTTTGAGTAGAGGTGAGGTTATAGTCATACCAACATACATGGGCCATCTAACGTTAACAGTTGTCTCAACACAGCCATCCCAGATTGTCTACGTGTCACAGGATACAGAGGTTGTAGTCAAGGAGACCCCTGTGGCCCCCGAGAGGGTTGCTCCTCGCGGCGTCCCTAGGGTTACATGGGAGGATATAGGTGATCTTGAGGAGGCTAAGGAGAGGATACGTGAGATAGTAGAGCTACCCATGAAGCACCCTGAGCTATTCAAACACCTCGGCATAGAGCCTCCTAAGGGGATACTACTCTACGGCCCACCAGGCACTGGTAAGACTTTACTGGCTAAGGCTCTAGCTAACGAGATTGGAGCATACTTTATAACGATAAACGGCCCTGAGATAATGAGTAAGTTCTATGGTGAGAGTGAGGAGAGGCTGAGACAGGTCTTCAAGGAGGCTGAGGAGAACGCTCCAGCCATAGTGTTCATAGACGAGATTGACGCTATAGCGCCTAAGAGGGAGGAGGTTGTAGGGGAGGTTGAGAAGAGGGTTGTAGCACAACTGCTAACATTAATGGATGGGCTTAAGGAGAGGGGTAAGGTTATAGTGATAGGGGCTACCAATAGGCCTGAAGCCCTAGACCCTGCTCTTAGGAGGCCTGGTAGGTTTGATAGGGAGATAGAGATAAGACCCCCTGATAAGCGTGCGAGACTTGAAATCCTGCAGGTTCACACAAGGAACATGCCCCTCTCCGAGGATGTTGATTTAGCTAAGCTGGCTGAAATGACCCATGGGTATACGGGGGCGGACCTAGCAGCTCTAGCTAGAGAGGCTGCTATGTCTGCTTTGAGAAGGTTTATTAAATCCCAAACAGTAGATCTCTCTAAGGCTGAGGAGATCCCTGTAGAGATACTTAGGAATCTTAAGGTTACAATGTCAGATTTCCTAGAGGCTATGAAGTTTGTAAGGCCCACTTTGATGAGGGAGGTTTTCGTAGAGGTGCCCGAGGTTAGGTGGAGTGATATAGGTGGGCTTGAGGAGGTTAAACAGGAGCTCAGGGAAGCTGTTGAATGGCCTTTAAGGTACCCTGAGGTTTTCGAGAAGATGGGTGTACGACCCCCTAGAGGGGTGCTCCTCTACGGACCTCCAGGCACGGGTAAAACTCTACTTGCTAAAGCTGTTGCCACGGAGAGCGGAGCTAACTTCATAGCTGTTAGGGGCCCCGAGGTTCTAAGCAAGTGGGTTGGGGAGAGTGAGAGGGCTGTTAGGAAGATATTCGAGAGAGCTCGCCAGGTAGCACCTGCGGTGATATTCTTCGACGAGATAGACTCCATAGCAACAGCTAGGGGCTACAGGTTTGATAGCTCAGGTGTGACTGATAGGATTGTTAACCAGATGCTGACGGAGATGGATGGAATACAGCCTTTAAAGAATGTTGTTGTAATAGCCGCCACTAACAGGGCTGAACTCGTAGACCCAGCACTCCTGAGGCCCGGCAGGTTTGATAGGATAATCTACGTCCCACCACCCGATCTCAATGCTAGGAAGGAGATATTCAAGGTGCACCTTAGGAAAGTCCCCCTAGCACCAGATGTAAATGTAGACGAGCTAGCCTCCATAACAGAGGGTTACACCGGAGCAGATATAGAGGCTGTTGTTAGAGAAGCTGCTATGCTGAAGCTAAGGGAGAAGCTTGAGCCAGGGCCTGTGGAGATGAAACACCTCCTCAAAGCTCTTGAGAAGATTAGACCGAGCTTAACTAAAGAGGATATGGAGAGGTATGAGAGGATATACAGGGAGCTTAAAAGGATGGTGGGCTAGAACTACTCTTTAACAAGAGCTCCACATACGTCTCGTCAACCCGCGAACCCTGAACCCCCAGGCTCATAGCAACCCTATCAATAACCCCCACATCAGCCTCACGAGCCTCCACCTCAATAAAGCAGCCTAAACCCTCAACCCTATCAATGGCTACAGTAGCACCTTCACCTTCAAAGTACTCTCTCAGCTTCCTAACACTAAGAGCATGTTTAAAGCCAAGATGCTCGAGGAGCCCTATTATATCACCTTCCACCCTAACGCTAACCTCAAGCCTCTCCTTAAACCTAGAAGAGACCCTAGGACCCTTATACGTTAACGTAACCACGTTCCCCGAAATCCTAACTCTAAGAGCTTCATCTGATGACATGAAATCCCTGCAGGGGTGCGAGTAGTAGCTATCAACTTCCTCGAATAAACCTTTATACTTAAACCCTAGGGTTTCAAGCTTAGCTCTAAGACCTTCCAAGCTACCACAGTCAACCCTGAACTTAGCCTCTACCTCGTTCAACCACCTAACCCCAGAACACTTTGGTTAGGAGGCTGGCTTGTTTAGCCTTTAGTTACACCTATAGGCCTCATCCTAGCTACGAGCTTGGCTATGCCAACTGCATCTGCAACCTCTGCAACCTTATCAACATCCTTGTACGCTTCAGGAGTCTCCTCTACAACAGTCTCTATGTTACTAGCCTTAATGTATATACCCTTGCTCTCCAACTCGGCCACGACATCCCTAAAGCTCCTCTTCCTCTTAGCAGCAGCTCTGCTCATCCACCTACCTGCACCGTGAGGTGCTGTATACCAGCTTTTAACACCCTCAGGTATCCCCGCTAGTATGTAGCTTGCTGTCCCCATGCTACCAGGTATTAGTACCGGTTGCCCCACACTCCTATACTTCACCGGTATCTCCGGGCTCCCCGGTGGGAAGGCTCTCGTAGCCCCCTTCCTGTGTATTACGAGTTTCATCCTCCTACCTTCAACATCGTACTCCTCTATCTTAGCAATATTATGGGCTACATCATATACAATACTCATACCGATCTTATCCGGGTCCACGTGGAATACCTTCTTAAAACTCTCCCTCGTCCAGTGTGCTATCATCTGCCTATTAGTCCATGCGAAGTTAGCCGCTGCAGCCATGGCTCTAAGGTAGTTCTGAGCCTCCCTACTACTCCACGGGACGCTAGCCAGCTCCCTATCCGGAGGTATAGTACCATAGGCTCTCATAGCCCTCTCCATTACAACTAGGTAGTCGCTGGCAACCTGATGCCCTAGACCCCTACTACCAGTATGTATCATAACAACTATCTGGCCTTCGAAGAGACCGTAGACCTTAGCTATCTCCTCATCGTACACCCTATCAACAACCTGAACCTCCAGGAAGTGGTTACCACTACCAAGAGTGCCGAGCTGCTCAGCACCCCTCTGCTTAGCAGTCCTACTAACAGCATTAGCATCCGCGAGATCCCAACTACCCCTCTGCTCTATAAGCTCAATATCGTCAGACCAACCATAACCCCTACCGAGGGCCCACTCAACACCCTCGTTGAGAACCCTATCGAGCTCCTGCACGGAGAGCCTAACCTTACCAGTACTCCCAACACCACTAGGAACATTCCTGTAAATCTCGTCAACCAACTCCTTAATCCTAGGCCTAACCTCCTTAACCGTTAAATCGGTCCTAATCACTCTTACACCACAATTTGATACAACTACACCCTCCGCTACAAAGTTGTGGGCTTCATCATCTACAGTTATATCGTAGACAAGGCCATTGTAGGGTACCGTTGTTACATCCTCGACCTCATCCCATACAATATCACCTTCAAGCCTACTTGAAACCCACTCCTCGAAAGAGGGGAAGTTGTAGGCTATACGAGGCTCCTCCCTCCTACCCTCATAGAGACTCCTCTCAACGAACCTCTCGTTAACGTAATCCGATACAAGGACCTCGACAACCTGGCTCTTGGGGAAACCAGCTTTCCTAAGTGCTACAGCTAGGGCTTCCACAGCCTTCCTTTCAGCTAGAACGCTAACCTTATACTTCAACCATACGACGGCTACCAGAGCAAGCCTCCTCCTCTCCGGGTTATACTCGTAGCCTATGGTGCTCCATAGCTTGATCAGATTCTCTGGTTCTGTCGAAATCTGTAGCCTAAGCCTAACCCCGCTACCCTCTACAACCTTGTTTATACCGGTAACCTTAACCCCGAGCTCCTCAAGCATCCCAGCTATATCCTCTAGGAATCTAAGCCCTGCCTCCTCAAGCTCGACACTCTTAGTGATGGATAGTAGTGGTGGTTCGAAGTTATACCCGTTGATGGTCTGAGGTTTGCCGAGCTCCGCTCCGAAGAGTGCTGCTAGATACAACCTCTTAACCCACCTTGGCATCCTCTTAAGCCACCCTGGAACCCTGTAGGCCTCGTAGACCTTCTTACCCCTAGGAGCACCTAGGGCTATGAGGAGCTCCTTGAAACTCCTAGCTGAGACTGCTACAGAGTACTCTGTGGTTATGTAGAGCTTACCATTCCTCGTAACCCTCTTAACCCTAACTCTGACATTCGATGGTTTATAGCCTAGCTCCTCTATATCCCTTCTAACCTCCTCTAAGCCCTCGGGGGATCCATAAAACACCGTCATCTTACCGTTTCTACCGTTAAACGAGCCATCTCCAGTGAAGTATGCTAGTAGTTTAACTAGGATTGGTAGCTTAGGGTGTTTAGATGTCAGCGGTAGCAAGCCCCTCCTCTTAAGCTCTCTAGCTATACCCTTCGGGAACATATCCTCTGTGAGTATCACGAAATCCTCTGGCTCCTCGTAATCCACTCCTTCGAATGGATGTAGGGCTACGAGCTCCCCCTTCCTGATTAGAGCTGCCTCCTTCATACCATCTCTTGTTAGTATTGGGTGGTCTGGTGAGGCTTGTATAGTGTACCCACTCTTAGTCCTAATCCTGATAAGCTTATCCTCATACCTCCACATGAAGTATTTTACCCTAGAGCTCCTAGCCCCACCCTTACCTATAGATACAACCTGACCTCCCCTCCTAAGCTCCTCTATAGGTATCCTGTACCCGAACCTAGTAAGAACCCTTGTTCCCGGTGGTAGGCAGTTGATATCATAGCCTATCCCCCCAGGGCTTATGACTCCATCCTCTTCTATAGCCATTGCTGCTACACCGCCTACTGGGAATCCGTAGCCTTGGTGGCCGTCTGGCATTACGAGACTGTATTTCTGGATCCCCTTTAGGCACGCTACGTTCATTGCCTGTACTAGTGTTAGATCCTCTTTCATCTTGTTTATTAGGAAGTCGTCAGCGTATATTATGACTGGTACCTTCATGCAAGCTTTAGCCTCCTTAGGTATCATCCAGACGTTCTCATCAACCCTCCTAAGAGGTACTGTCACGCTACCTGCACCCTATTTCAACTAGAATACGCTCCCTGGGGGTTTTAAGCTCAACTAATGTACTAAGTGTTTGGAGGGTTTGCTTTGGTAGGCTACCTGGGTGGAGGGCCTCTGGTTGAGGGTTTGCTTAAGGTGGGCTCGTGCCTTGAAGCTAGAGCTGGTGTTAGCGTGGAGCTCTTCCTAAAACTTGTTGAGAGAGCTCCTAGAGAGGAGTACGGTGATTTTGGGTTTCCACTTCTGAGATTCGTTAGAGCGGATTCTATCGAGGGGGTTGTAGGGTCTGTAGCCTCATGTCTCGGGGGTAGCGTGGACTATCTAAGCTTAGATGTTGTCAAGGGGTTTCTCAACATTAGGTTTAACGAGGTTAAGCTAGGGGGTGTTGTTATAGACCTTACGGCTAACGGGTGGGCTCCGGGCATCGCTAGGGTTGGGGATGGAGAGGTTAAAACTATTGTTGTAGAGCATACAAGCGCTAACCCCGTACACCCACTACACATGGGCCATGCTAGGAACTCTAGCCTAGGGGATACGCTAGCTAGGATGTTGAAGGCTAGGGGTCATAGGGTTGTAAGGAGGTTCTATGTAAACGATATGGGGAGGCAGGTTGCGGTTCTAACGCTAGGCTTTAAAATACTAGGGTTAACACCGCAATATGTAGCTTCAAGGCTTAAAGCTAAGATAGACCATGCAGTAGGATGGGTCTACGCTCTAACGCATACAACCATAGACCTAGTCCTAGCCAGGAAAGGCGCCATAGAGGAGAACGTGGAGTCCCTGGCGTCTACCATAGCTAGGCTTAGGGAGAAGGATGTAGAGCTAGCTGATATGATAATAGAGAATGTTATGAAACTAGAGGACCCTGAGGCTGAGCTATCGAGGATAATGTCCAGGTATGAGGCGGGGCTTGAACCTGAAAGGTCTATTGTTAGAAGTGTAGCAGGTAAGGTAATAGAGGGTTTCAAGGAGACCCTGGAGAAGCTGGGCGTCGAGTTCGACTACTGGGATTGGGAAAGTGATGTGGTGTGGAGCGGGCTCCTATCAAGTACCCTGGAGAAGCTGAAAGGATCTAGGTATATTGTTAAACATAAGGACGCCCTAGCCTTGGATGTAGCGAGGGTAGCCAAGGAGGTTGTAGAGCCTAGTGGGGAGCTCAGCCAGACTATAAGGCTCCCTAGGGGGTTTGAGATACCGCCTATGATACTTGCTAGGAGCGATGGAACGACATTATACTGGACAAGGGATATAGCTTACAGCCTTTACAAGTTTGAGAGCTCCAAAGCTGATATGGTTGTAAACGTTATAGCTGGAGAGCAGAGGCTGCCACAGCTCCAGATAAGGCTAGCTCTCCTAGCGTTGGGGAGGGTTAGGGAGGCTGTTAACATGATACACTACGACTACGAGATGGTTAGACTCCCCGGTAGGGTTATGAGGGGTAGGAGGGGTGAGTATGTATCGTTAGATGAGATAGTAGAGGATGCAGAGGCTAGAGCCTTACAGGAGGTTCTTAAGAGGAACCCGGGGTTGGGCGTGGAGGAAGCTAGGATCATAGCTGGGAAGGTTGCCGTTGGAGCTATAAGATTCAGCCTCGTCCAACCCGGAGCTCTTAAACCAATAGTATTCGATGTGGAGAAGGTTCTAAACTTCGAGGAGAACACCGGCCCCTATCTACAGTATACATATGCTAGAGCCCATAACATCCTAGAGAAGCACGGCCCCATAGACTTCAGTTTAGCAGATCCGAGGGCTTACGGTGATAGCCTTAGGAGAGCACTGCTAATCCAAACCCTAACATACCCCCTGGTGGCCGCTAAGGCTGCTGATGAGCTTAGACCAGAGGATCTAGCATCGTACCTGTTAAAGCTCGCAGATACATTCAATAGGTGGTATCAGAGGGATAGCGTTATACACGAGCAAGACATGGGAGCTAGGGAGGCTAAGGCAATTCTAGTTAAGCTTGTTAGAGACGTTCTATCCTCAGGCCTGGGGGTCCTCGGAGTACCAGTGCTTGAGAGGATGTAGTGGGAGCACTAGTTTATAAGATTCGGGAAGCTAAATGCTCCCGGTGGCTAGGGTGGAAGAACGGCTGTAGCAAGGTTACTAGCAAGGCTTAGAGGGGTCTTCGAGATAACAAGTGGGCTTGCTATAGGCTACATAGTCTACACCTTCAATGTGATAGTCTTCGCAACCCTATACCCTCTAGTTGAGGGTAAGAAGGAGGTTATAGCCCTAATACCTGTTATGAGCGATCTTAGAGGGGATATACTAGGCTCCTCAGCATCAAGGCTTAACACAATACTACACCTAGGCCTGGTTACCCCTAGCATCTACACCTTAACCAAGATAGAGTTGAAACCAACACTAGCCATATCTATGGTGACGGGCATTAGTATGTCAATCGTATCATTCATATATACGAGGATGCTAGGAGAACCCGTAAACCTTGAGGAAATGGTGTCCATAGGGTTCCTAAGCTCCATGATAGCAACGCTAACGTTAATGCCCTATATAGCCCTCATAGCGTCTGAAGTGTTCAAGAGGGGGTTTGATCCAGGTAACCTACTACCAACACTAGTAACAACTGTAGGTGATCTAGTGACATTACCGTTCTTAATTGTAGCCTTCATCCTAGTAGCCTCTACACCCTCAAACATAACACCCCTCCTGTTCCTTACAGTCACATCCATAAGCTTGGCTTTCTACACAGCATCATACTCCTATGGGGGTTCAAGGATTAGGAGGATACTCACAGAGAGGCTCCTAATCCTACTCCTACTTACAATAACAGAACCTCTAGTAGGAGCTTTCCTAGCATGGCTGGAGGAGGGGCTAGCCGAAATGCGTTTAATACACTTAGCTACATCGTTCATAGGCGTTAATGGAGCCCTAGCATCCATAGCTGGGGTTAGGTTGAGTGCAACACTACACATGTACGGCATTGAAGGTTTAACGGGTAGGCTTACTATAATAGCACGGGATGTAGCACTAGCATCGATACCAGGAGCACTTCTAATAAGCTTAGTTGGGTATACTACCCAAACATTGATAGGAGCTCATGGCACCGTAGGGTTAATAGCTATGATAGCAGTGGTAGCCACGGCCACAATAGTGCACATAGCAATAGGTTTAATATCTGCACTAGTAGTAAGCATAGGCTCCTACAAGCTAGGCCTCGACCCGAACAACGTCGCCATACCGGTAATAACGACCGTCATGGACATAACTGGTATACCAATACTCTACATAACCGGGCTTCTCGTACTTAGCTAAAACCACTAGGTGTAAGAACTCCACCAGCATGCACAATCATCCTTCTAGGATACCGTAGACTGCCTAGACTTCCCAATGAAAACCGTACCCTCTAGGAGGTGGAGGTAGAACACCATTACTAATTATTAGGTTTAGCGAGTACAGAGTACATGGATGATACGATGGTAAGAGTTGGCCGTATAAAAGCTGTTAAAAATAGGGTTGGCTTGATAAGGGGGTTTATACGTGGCGGTAAGGATTCCAATTAGGATAACGAGGGGTGAGAGGGTAGTAGAGGTTTCAGCTCTACTTAACAGCGGTTATGAGGCTATTACAAGTTTGACAATAAATGCAAATATCCATGCTTACCTGAATCACCGTTAGACTTATAAGT
>JAJHQN010000068.1 GCA_020833325.1 Desulfurococcaceae archaeon
GATCTTAGGAAACAACTACTAATGACAATACATGATTGGTACAACTGGGCATCCTATAAGGGTGCTACACCAGAGCTCCCTAAGGAGGCTAAGAGGCTAGATCTGGAACCCGTGGAGTACCTAGAGATGTTCCAGTTCTGGGTTGAGGAGACGGGTATATACAAGGAGAAGACCTACGAGAAGCCTGTAGCCCTAGAAGCAGTAGCTAAGATAGATCCTGTTACAAGGATAGCATATGATAAGGATGGACGTGTAATCGGGGTACAAGAGTACCCTGGAGGTAGGGTTTACGCTGGCCAAGGGGTTTGGAGTAGGAAGCTTGAATTCATATCACTACCTATGAGGGAGCAGGAGTTCATGGAACTATCAATACCCATATTCCCGAGGGAGCCCGATCTAGACAGGGCTATAGCAGGTGATATTGAGGCCGCTAGGAGGCTTGTAAGGGATAAAATGCACCTAGTCATACCACTACAGGACTTCTGGGCGCCAATACCAGGGCTTACAACGGGGATCGACCCATCTAAGGGGGAGCTACTCTTCGTAGCAAACAGTAGGTTCCTCTTCCCAGGTGAGAATACGAGACCGCAGTACAACTGGTTTAGCTTCGAGTTATGGCCGGCACTATACCTCTGGGTTAACCCAGAAGATGCTAAGAAGATGGGTCTTAAGACGGGGGATGTTGTTAGAGTTAGAGTTCTAATACAAGCCCTTAAGGACCTGGAGGTTAGCAGTTTCGTAACAAAAGTCTGGGTAACCCCGAGGGTTAGGGAGGGTGTATGCATAATGCTCCATGGTAACTACAGGTGGAAGCCTTCATGGTGGGACTACGGTAAGCTTAAGGTTGATGAAAAGAGTATAGCTCCATTCTCAGTCATATTCTCTAAGTACGAGTTCTCAGTTGATGGTAAGAGGCTGGATCAAGCTATCAAGGATAAGAGCTTCCACAGGGAATGGGGAAAGATTGTTGGTAGGATAGTAGAGCATGTTAGACCTGCTACTGATGCTGAGATAGAAGGCCACTACATGACAAGCCTCTATAAGGCTAGGAGGGCACACTTCTGGGATCAAGCTAAGTTCGTGTGGTGGAAGGAGACAGGTACAACGTATGACTTCATATTACCACAGACAAACGATCCGGTAAGCTGGACTAACATTTGGCACTTCAAGGTTAGAATTGAGAAGGCTAAACCAGAGGAGTATGGGCAGGTAGAGTTCGACTTCGAAGCTGCAAAGAACGCCTTCGAGTACTTCTTCAAACTACTAACACATGGTAGTAGAGGGGAGCTTGCAAGGAGGATATACAGTGTGTGGAGGCAGAGATGGGGCTTAGACCTTGAGTTCCCAAGGATACTAGGAGTTGTTAAGGGAGAGCTCGTAGGAAAGACTTTCGGTGAAGTAGGCTTCAGAAGAGCGTTCTTCTTCGGAGGAGGCATAGGAGGTAAGCCTGCTAGAGATGCGTATAAATGGCCTATAAAGGATCTAAGAGAATTACCATAAACATAGTACACCTCTAACTCTCCTATTTTTAAATATCTTTTTTTAAACTCAAATGTAACATACATATTAGTGGGGGGTGGAATCGGGATTGCAGATGCCCCTTAAGGCTATGTTCTACAGGACTGTAGCTAGCGTAGATTACAGTACTTGCATTAAATGTGGTCTCTGTGCTAGAGCATGCCCAACTAAGGCTGTAAACTGGGCTCCTAGAAGCTATCCTACTATAAACTTGAAGCTATGCACAGGGTGCTCTATATGCGTGAGCTCATGCCCTAAGGGGTCTATTAGGATGGTGAGAAAATATAGTGTGCTCCCGGTAGCTGTGGTTTTATCTCTGCTCCTAGTCTTCGCTGTAATAGTCTACGCTGTAAACATGGCAACCCAGCCTGTAGCAGTGGAGGGTGTAGGGGGCACTGTAACCCCCGTGGAGTCTTGGTATGAGAGGTATAAGGAGAGCATATGGGAGGGTAGGAGTGAAGAGGCTCCACCTAAAGATCCGCTCTCCGTACCCTTTGGTGGATGAGCTTGAGCTCTGACACATGGCGTTCCAACGTCTACACATTACTTTCAAATCTACTTTTAATAGATCCTGAGCCCGAGTTTCTTGTTAAGGTTAAGAGCGTGCTAGGGGATGTTGGTGGTTTATTCAGTGAGATGGCCGAGTCTATAGGTGGTGATGAGGATTCCTACCTAGCACTTAGACTTGATTTCACTAAAACCCTAATACTCTACGTCCACCCCTATGAGAGTGTGTTCCTAGACCCTAGTGGGCTCCTATGCGGTGATGCATCCATTAAGGTTTACAGGTTCTATAGGAGTGCTGGTTTCGAGCCTGATCTCGCGTCAGCCAGGGTTAGGTGCGGGGATCACCTAGGCGTAGAGATGGGGTTCATGGCGGAGTTGATCAAGAGAGGTGATGTTAAGCTCCAGCTGGGGTTTCTAGAGGAGCATTTAGCAAGATGGGGGCCTCTAGCCGGGCTCGCTATAAGCGGTACAGCTTCAACAACCTTCTACAAGCTCCTAGGGGTGGCGGTAGCACAATTTATCCTAAGCGACTACGAGTATCTCAAGGGTGGCGGTGTTGAAGCTTAAGGTCAACCCTGCTAGGTGCCTGAGGAGGTGGTATAAAGACTCAACGTGCACCCTATGTGCTGGCTCATGCCCTGTTAAAGCTGTAGAGGTGAAGGGTAGGGATGTTATGGTTAACAGTAGTGTATGCGTTCTCTGTGGAGCTTGCTCCTCAGTATGCCCTGTAGGAGTGTTCAGCCTAGGAGTGGAGGAGCTCATACTCTCCATGGAGCCCGGGGATACGATAAGGATATCGTGTAGGGATAGTGGGGAGAACGTGCTGTCAACGTGTATTAATGCTTTAAACCAAAATCACTACCTAATCCTAGCATCAAAGTTTAACAAGGTTGTTGTTGACGCTAGGTGTGAAGGTTGCCCCCTAGCTAAGGGGCCTGGTCTAGCAATCCTGGAAGGCATAGCTGGGAAGCTAGCCTCCAAGATGGAGGTCGTTAGGGGTAGTGGTAGTCCAAGCCCTCTGCTCAGGAGGCTTACGCTTAAAAGGATGATGGTTGAAGGTGCAACCCTCATCTCACCACCCCTAGGTGCTATAGCAAGCCTAGTATATGAACCTGTAGAGGTTGAAGATTCTAGGACGCCTGAGAGAGCTAGGATAACCTTTAGGTTGAAGGCCCTTGAGGTTGCCAGAGCTCTAAATGTAACAGTTAAACTCTTACACCCAGCGGTAGACACCTCTAAGTGCACTTTCTGTGGTATATGCGCTGGGGTATGCCCAACGGGAGCTATAGAGTTTGAGGAGGCGGGTATATTAAGGATAGACACCTCTAAGTGCGTTGGCTGCAGTCACTGCATAAAGCTATGCCCCGATAATGCTATGACTCAGGTTGAGAGCGAGGAGCCAGGGGTTCTCGAGTACACTAGGTCGATGACCGTGTGCCCCAGGTGTGGCTATATATACCCGGCCAGCCTCTCGGAGTGTCCTAAGTGCTCTGTGATACTGGAGATCTTAAAGGATATTTATAAGGGTAACCCTGGTGATTGTAGAGAGTACGGTGAGAGGATTAGGGAGAAGTTGAGGTCCCAACGTTGAGCTTCACCTGTAACTACTTATACCCTAGGGTTGAGTACTACGAGGTTAGAAGGCTTGTTGAGAGCGGGGAGCAGGTTCTAGTTGTAGGGCTTAGAGGATCCGGGGTTTCAACCATCCTATCTCTTATCTCAAGGCTATCAGAGGCTAAGTATGAGATTTTAGACTTTAACAGTATTAGGGAGGCTCTAGAAGCTGTACAAAGATATCCTAAAGCTGTGGTAGGGGCTACTGGGTCCTTGAGGGAGCTCTTAGAGGTTCTAGTGAAGCCTCCACAAGGTTTAAACATGGTAGTTGTTAAACCCCTTACACCGAGTGAGCTCGAAGAATATCTATCAACACTCGGGGTTACTGTAGCTAGGAGGACGTTATTGTACGAGCTTTACTATAGAAGCGGTGGGTTGCCTGGCGAGATTTGTAGAGCTGTTGTTGAGAGAGGTCTTTTCGGTAGGACCTTGGATGAGGAGGATGTCTTAGCGTTACCCGAGGAGCCTAGGTGGGTTAACGAGTCTAGAGGTGTTATGGGCTCTGACTTCGACAGGCTAATGCTACACTCCACCTTAGCTATAATACCTAAGGCTCTCTCCTCTAAAGTTGAGGTTGAAGGCTCCTGGTGGCTTGTAGACATGGGTGTGGATTACAGGATACCAGCTGATATGCTTTGGCTACAGGGGTTTGCTCTAAGACTTGTTGATAGAGATAAAGCTGTAAGATTGCTAGAAGAGGCCTTAGCCGTGGATATGGATAGCTTTGCACGCTACATACACAGCTCAGCCCTATACAGGTTAACCAGGTCCAGGGGGCACGCTAGGGTTGCTGTTGAAACAGCCTTAAACATAATAGATGGCACTCAAGACCCCCTCATCAAGTACAATCTAGCTCTTTCAAGCTTAGAGATAGCCGAGCAAACGGAACCCCCCTGGGCTTACATAAGGTTACTTACAACCCTTATAGAGAACGCTCCACTAACGCAGCCCATAGAGGCTAGGGAGCTAGCATCTATGCTGTCTAAGGCTAAGGCTAGGGTTGTTGATAGGGATTCCTTGAAGGCATACATTGATTTACTCCACGTTACAGGGTTGAGGTTATCAGCTCAAAGACTTATAAACGAGCTAGAGATTGTTCTATCAGACCTAGAGGATATAGCCATGAAGCTGGGCATACCAGGGGATCTAAGGAGGTATGCGGAGAACATCTACCTAAAGATCCAAGCTGTTAAATCAGCTAACGTAGGCCAGTGGAGGGAAACCCTTAGACTCTCACTAGAATCTTTGGAGAGAGGGGGCGCTGATAGCCAGGTGTTAAGCCTTCTAGCCATAGCACTATGCTTTGTAGGCCTCCAAGACCAGCTAAGCCTAAGAGCATTGAAAACCCTAGATGCAAGGTCCGAGGAGGATAGAGGTTTCATAGAGACACTCTTGAAGTTCTGCTCCGCTAATAGTGTGGAGGAGGTAAGAGCTATAGCTAAGGTTAAGCCAGAGGATGAGAAGGATCAGAGACTGGTGGTGGTAAGGCTTCTAGCTACGATAGCTTCGAGAACTCCGTTAACAGAAGATTACATAGAGAAGATTGTAGGCCGAGGCCCTCCAGCAGCACTGGTAAAGATGCTTTACGCCACGGTAAGAGGTGAGACGGGTAAGGTTGTAGGTATGCTAAGGGAGATTCCAGGAGCTGAGGATCCATCAAACCCCCTATCTCTCATATCGGATATCATGGTCAACACTAGCTCGGTTGTCAAACGTAGTAGTGATATGAAGAGGCTAGCTCCCCACATAGCACTCCTAGCGGATAGCCTTAAGGCTGGGAGGCAGGAGGAGCTAGCGAGATTAGTTGGTGAAATAGCATTAGCATTAAAAGACGGAGACTCAGAGAGCCTTAGGATTAGACTAGCTAAGCTAGTACTCTACGCTATAAACACCTACCTCTAGCACTTCTCAATGCTCGGAGGGCCTTAAAGCCTAGATTTTAGGTTAAAGTGTCTCCTAGTCTACCCTTTTATAGCTTTCTCCTCTGCTTAGCTTTTAGCTTAGGAGCTCTAGAAGTGTTATGATTTTTGGAGCCTCTTTTTCTGTGAAGCAGTAGTGTACTTTGGTGTATTGTTTTCTAAACTCCACCACCTCCTCTCTTACATTCCTTGGATCCTTCTTCTCTACCAGCACTTTGTACATTAGCTCTGCTATGTACCTCATCTCCGGTTGTTTCATACCTATTCTCGTCACCTCCTGTACTCCTAGTCTTACCCCACTAGGGTCTTTTACGGCTTCCGGTGGGTCTACTGGTAGTAGGTTCTTGTTGACTATTATGTTAGCCTCCTCCAGCTTCTGCGCTGCCCAAGCTCCTCCTCCTAGGTTTCTAACATTCACTAGGACCTGGTGGCTTCTGGTGTATCCTAGCTTCTCTCCCAGTACGTTGAAGCCGTATGATGCTAGCTCCTCCGCTAAGGTTTTAGCGTTAGCTACTATCTGCTTAGCATACTCCTCCCCGTATTCAGCCATCTCCAATGCTGTTATTAGCGTTGCAGGTATCCTGTGTAGGTGGTGGTTGCTTACAAACCACGGGAATATGGTTTTACCAACCGCCTTATACACACTTTCATCCCTGAAAGCAATCATCCCACCCTGAGGTCCGGGGAATGTTTTGTGTGTAGAGGCGGTCATAACATCAGCTCCGTGGTCTAAGGGGTTCCTCCAAACACCCCCTACTATCAAGCCTAGTACGTGTGCAGCATCATATACAAGCTTCCCCCCCACACCATGCACTGCCTCAGCTATCTCCCTGACGGGGTGGGGGAATAGGTAGACGCTTCCACCTAACACCGCGAACTTAGGCTTCTCAAACTCTATAACCTTAACAGCTTTATCGACATCAACGTTCATCTCATCCTCATTGTAAGGCAGATCTACCTGCCTTATACCCAGAGCTCCTAGAGTCCCGAACTTAGTGTGGCTAACGTGAGCTCCTGCCTGGACTGGAGCTATAACAGCTTTATCCCCAGGCTCCCCTAGGACTCTGAATACAGCAGCATTAGCTATAGTCCCACTTATAGGTCTAAGCTCAACCATACTAGTGCCTAGCAGAGCCCCCATAACCCTCTCAGCTAAAACCTCAAGCTCGTCAATAAACCTCGTACCCTGGTAGTATCTCTTGAAAGGCTTACCCTCAGCATATCTATGCATGAAATCACTCACATAGGCTTTAAGAGCTAGGGGGCTCATAACATTCTCCGCAGCGATAAGGTTTATAGAGTTACTAACCCTCCAGAGGTTATCCTCATTAATAAACGATATTGCTGTTTCAAGAAGACCCCTAACATCTAAACCCGCCCTAGGCACGCTTAACACCACCATAACTCTAGTCCTTGTAGAGTTTAAAATAGTCTATGATACGACCCCCTCCCCGCATCCCCCGGAGGCTTTAAATGCCTCCCCAGCGGTTTATCGAATCCCCCGCTCGGAAACGCACACATCATCCTTTCAACATCCTCATCCCTTAGGGTATCACATTTTCAGTTGGCGGGAGCCCGCCTGCCCTGGGGGGCAACAACCCGCTAGACACTATGTGTAAATAATTTTAGCTAGTTAGCTAGAGCTCATATCTTTTCATTCTTTAACCTCCTCCCCACTCTAACTAGGCTTTTTCTATCATCCCTGCTTGAGTGGGGCTTTCGTTGCAAACCAGATATTTAACCTATAAAGCCTTAAAACCTAGTGGGGTTGGGCTATGATACCCCTGGATCCTAGTGATAGGAAGCCTGTTGGGAGGACTGGTGAGTTTGTATCAGCTATAGGGCTTGGGACATGGGCTATAAGGGATTATAGGAAGGCTCTCCAAGCTTACCTAGAGGCTGTTAGACTAGGCCTTGATAACATCGATACAGCTGAGATGTACGATAACGGTGGGGCTGAGAGGTTTGTGGGGGAGCTGGTTAGGGTTGTTGGTAGAACGAGCATATTCATAACAACAAAGCTCCTACCACAAAGGTTTAGGAGTAGGGAGTCTACGGTTAAGGCTGCAAGGCTTTCGCTAGAAAGACTTGGGGTTAGGGAGGCCGATTTAATACTAATACACTGGCCCGACGACCTAGCATCTATAGAGGAGCAAGCTAGAAATCTAGAGGCTTTAGCGGAGGAGGGACTCTCAAGATATATAGGTGTTAGCAACTTCACCTTAGAGGAGCTGGAGAGAGCTAGGAGCTCCTTGAAAAAACACGATATAGCGGTGAACCAGGTAAAGTATAGCATCCTAGATAGGACAGTTGAAAAGGAGATGCTACCGTACGCCATAAGAGAAGGTATAACAATACAAGCATACACACCACTAGAAAGAGGAGAGGTACTAAAAGCTGGTAAAGTAAGGGAGATAGCTTCAAAATATGGTAAAACCCCGATCCAGATAGCATTAAACTACCTAATATCAAGACCCAGAGTAGTAGCCATACCTAAAGCTGAGAAAGTAGAACACGTAAGAGAAATAGCAGGAGCCCTAGGGTGGAGGTTAAGAGAAGAAGACTTAGAAGCCCTATTAGAGCTATAGGAAAAGAATAAACATGCTAAACCCGCTACCACAACACCTCGCTCAAACCAAAGATTACAACTGAGAGCCTCCCCTTTTAATCTAGGGATGAGAGGTAGGGTTTCTAAGATATTCGAGTTGCGACCCCCACCCCGCCCTTAAAAGGGCGAGGTTTCCCCCGCATCCCCAGAGGCCTAGCTTTATGCTAGGGCCTCCCCGAGCGGTTTGTCGGTTTTCCCGCTCGGAAGCGCACTCCCCATCTCCTATCGGATCCCCATCCCTTGGAACATCACATTTTCAGATGACGGGGCCCGCCTGCCTAGGTTAACCGATTAGTCTTAGTGCCCATAGTACTGGTATCTTGTCTCTATCCTCTTCAAGCCCGCACATATAACACCTCATACGCCTTCCCGGAAGCTCTTCCATCTCAACCTCACAGTTTGGGCATACCCTGCTAGGCAGTCTCTTGAACTCGTATGGTACACCGTGCCATATAAGCTGTGTCTCCAGTATCTTTATGAACCTC
>JAJHQN010000069.1 GCA_020833325.1 Desulfurococcaceae archaeon
CGCCTGAGGTGACCCTCTCGAAACTCCTTGACTTGCTACCAGACCTTAAGGGTGCAATGTACGGTATGGGTTTAGAGCACTTCATAATACTAGTCAACGGACACAACATCATGTTACTGGAGGGTTTGGAGACTAGGGTTAGGGATGGGGATGTAATAGACATATTCCCGCAGGCTGCGGGGGGTTACCTTACGCTACCTGGATTAGGGTGATCTTAGCTATACTTGATAGGATCTTGAGCTCCTCGACTATGTCGCCGTAGGCTACGATCATGTGGTTACCTATACTCTTCTCCACGAGCTCAAGGGGGTTACCATCTATTCTAACCTCAATCTGGGTTCTGCATAGGTTCGGGTCGCCTATATCACCGTCGACTATGACGCCTCTGGCTACGAGCATTGTGTCTAGGTTTGGGCCTCCTAGCCTCAATACTGTAACCTTTTCACCCTCCTTCAACCTACCCCTTATAGCCACAGTCCTCCCCGTCTCGAAGTATGTTGTTAGCTTTGATCTACTAACGTCTATCATGTCGATGGGGACTGTGCAGTGTGATAGGACTATGGTCCCCCTCCTCTCATCGATCCTAGTTAGGTTAGCCATGAAGGAGGATTTACCTGTGAGCCTGTAGACTATGAGTTTCGTTAGGAGTGGTTCAACGTCAACCTCGTACTCTGCAGGGACACCCTCGGAGCTTAGTAGTGCTACCGCTAGGTATGGGCCGTAGTTTCTTAGATCCTCTACTAGCATATCCCTAGCTTCTACTGCTACAGCATCAAGCTTGTACTCTTCGACCAAGCTCCTCAAACCATAGTATACCCTTACAGCCTTCTCCAGATCACCGTCAGGGACCTCGACGACGGGGAATAGCCTCTTCAACTCGCTAACCTTACTTAAAACCATACTACTATCGGCCTTGAAAGCTCTCCCAAGCATATCATCCCAGCTTAACCTTACAACATCAACACCAAACCTAGCCCTTAGAACCCCGGGGTCCCTCACATTGAGAAGCCAGGGCTCAGGCTCACCTACAAGGCCTACACGTGAACCTCTAAGCGAAACGTAGGTTTTAAGAGCTAGAAGCCAGCTCCTAACCCTACCCTCCAGCTCCTCCAGGCTACCGTACACAGTGTAGACCTCGAACCCGGAATACCTTAGAGCTGCCACAGCCTCCCTAACAGATGCTAGGGAGTTCTCACCAGGATGAGCATAGATAAGGGAGGGTCTCCCAATGCTGGATACTATATTGTATATCATCCTATCCGTACCACCACTTAGAACCACAACAAGGACACCATCCACAGCGGGCGGAGGCTGTGGTCTGTAGTTACTAGATGTCACGAGAGGGTTGACTTGAACCTCCACACCTAGCTGGGACGACAGCCTAGAGGCTAGGTTGAGTAAACCCTCGTAAACAGAGCCAACCCAAGCCTTCCTCCTATAGTCTAGGGGAGCTGCTAGAACGTAGAGTGCTACCCTAGCCAATGCTTACACCACGATGGAAATCTCGGGGAGGAAGATATTATCCTTTGCCTTAGCACGTACATCAATAAGCCTATGGTGTCGATCATTATAGTAAGGTTTTTAAGAGGATGCTTAAGCCCTCAATAATGGTGTTAGAGGTGCCCCGTAAGGCTGTTTCGAGATCCGTGGTTATAGCAGCTATTGTAGTTTTAGCCTTGATCCTAGTGGGGGCTTTTATCTACGTTTATGGGAGGGCTCCTCAAACACAAACACCAGCGAGGCAGGTTAAGGTTGCCGTCCTCTTCGATGTTGGTGGTGAGGGTGATCTAAGCTTCAACGATATGGCCGCTCTTGGTGCTAAGAGGGCTGCTAGCGATTTTGGTGTTAAGGTTGACTATACGACTCCCAGGAGTTTAGCTGACATGGTGCCTCTTCTTGAGAGGCTTAGTAGGGAGGGTGGCTACGACCTGCTAGTTCTGGTAGGCTTCCTGTGGACTGACGCACTTAACAAAACAGCTGATAAGTTCCCACAGCAGAAGTACGCTTTGATTGACGCCTCAACGGGGATTGCAAGGCCTAACGTGGTAGAGATACTGTTTAGAGAGCAGGAGGTGGGGGCTCTAATAGGTGTTATAGCTACTGGTATGGCGAGGGAGCTTCAGAGGGAGTCCGGTGAGACAGGGCCTCTTAGGGTTGGCTCTGTTGCTGGTATGAGCATACCACCTCTATGGAGGTTCCATATAGGCTACCTGTTCGGAGCAAAGTACTTCGAGGCTAAGACAGGGGCTAAGGTTGAGTTCTATTGGACCTACACGGGTAAGTTCGACGACCCAGCGTTAGGGTATAGTGCTGCTAACACACTACTAGCCCAGGGGGTTAGGGTCCTCTACGGGCTTGCTGGCCTGACACATGTTGGTATGTTCAATGCAGTCATAGAGTGGAATAAGAAGGGTGGGCCTAGAGCTCTAGCCATAGGCCAGGATGCAAGCCAGGAGTGGTACTCCCCAAGAGATATACCTGTTAGTGGGGCTAAGAGGGTTGATGTAGCAGTGTACACAGCCGTAGAGATGGTCGTTAAGGGTACCTGGAGAGGTGGCATACAAGTTCTAGGCATAGCTGAGGGGGGTGTTGGAGTGTGGGATCTTGATGGCGTAAGGTACTTTGCTGAGATAGCCGTTAAAACAGGGCATTTGAAGGGTGTTACTGCAGATGACGTGGTTAAAGCTGTGGACGAGACTAGGAAGAAGTACGTCAAAGACGATGTTTGGAAGCTTGCTAAAGAGCTAGAGGATATGATAAAGAGGGGTGAGATAGCTTTCAAAGACCCGAGGAGCCCTGAGGAGTACGAGAGCATAGTAAAGGAGCTGGAGAAAGGAAACCTCAACGCAGCTCTAGCTAAGGGTAGGATAAGCTAGCCTCCCCACGCCTAGGTTATGCGAGGTCTCCCCGGTTTGAACCCAACCCCTGGTTTTTCAAACACCATTAAGCCTGGACAAGCGGTTCTCATGAAGGGTATTACGAAGGTGTACCCTGACGGTGTTGTAGCTCTTAGAGATGTAGACTTCGAGGTTTACGAAGGTGAGATACATGCTCTCCTAGGCGAGAACGGAGCTGGTAAGACTACGCTTATGAGGATACTCTATGGTGAGATAAGACCTACAAGGGGTGAGGTTTGGGTTTGGGGTGAGAGGGTTGAGTTTAGAAGCCCTAGGGATGCCCTGGCTAAGGGTATATCGATGGTCTACCAGAACTTCACGCTTATCCCCAACTTCACGGTATTAGACAACATCTACCTAGCAGTCTCATCAACAATGAGGGTTTCAAGAGAGGAGGTTGTCGGGAGGCTTCAAACGCTCATGGGGGAGCTTAACTTCAAAATACCACTGGAGGCTACCGTGGAGGAGCTCCCGGTAGGGTTGCAGCAGAAGGTTGAGATACTCAAGGCGCTCGTCATGGGTGCTAGGATTCTGATTCTCGATGAGCCTACATCAGTTCTATCACCTCTAGAGTCCAGGGCTCTCTTCGAGCTCCTTAGATCGCTCAAGGCTAAGGGTGTAACCATCATACTGATAACACATAAGCTGAGGGAGGTTAAGAGTGTAGCTGATAGGGTTACAGTGTTAAGGAGGGGTAGGGTTGTAGGTGTGTTTGGCGTAGGAGAGGTTAGTGAGAGGGATCTAGCTAGGCTCATGGTGGGGGGCGATGTAGTAGTGGAGGGTAGGAAGCTTGAAGGTGTTAGGGGTGGTGTAGCGTTGAGCATCGAGGATCTCCACGTGAGGGATGATAGGGGTTTGTTGAGGGTTAAAGGTGTAACATTCAACGTACGCTACGGGGAGATTGTTGGCATAGCTGGGGTTCAGGGTAGTGGCCAGAAGGAGCTCCTAGAGGCTATAGTTGGTTTAAGGCCTGTTGAGAGGGGTAGGGTGCTCATAGACGGTCTGGATGTAACGGGCTACGGTGTGGGTGAGCGTAGGAGGAGGGGTTTAGCCTACATACCCGATTCGAGGGGTGAGGGTTTAGCTCTCACAATGTCCCTAACGGAGAACTCGATAATAGGCCTCCTTGAGAGGTTCCTGGGCAGGCTTAATAGCATAAGGTGGGGTCTAGCTGAGGGGTATGCTGGTGGTGTTGTAAGGGATTTCAACGTGGTCCACAGGTCACTCTGGGATCCAGTATTATACCTTAGTGGTGGTAACCAGCAGAGGTTGATGGTCGGTAGGGAGATATCAGCCAACCCTAGGATCATTGTTGCACACGAGCCAACCCAAGGCCTGGATATCGCTTCATCCAACCTGGTTAGATCGAAGTTATTGGAGTTGAAGAGGAGGGGTTCAGCCGTACTACTGGTGTCATCCGATGTAGATGAGATCCTAGGTTTGAGCGATAGGATCCTGGTTATGTTCGATGGGAGGATTGTAGGAGAGGGGGCTCCAGGGGATTTCGATGAGGAGAAGCTAGGGTTACTAATGGGTGGTTTCGTTGAGGCTAGGTAGCCTGGAGAACCTGAGATCCCAGCTACTGGAGGTTACCCTAGCACTAGTAGTGGGGTTCGTTGGAGGAGCTCTAGCGCTAACAGCCTTCGGCTATAATGCTTTCGAGAACATACAGGTCATGATATCGTATGGTTTCAGGGATCTAGGCTACCTACTCCTCAAGTCAGCCCCCATTGTTCTAACAGCTCTAGCATTCCTAGTCCCCCTCAAGGCCGGTCTATTCAACATAGGTGGTGAAGGCCAGCTCTACGCTGGGGCTATAACAGCACTACTCCTATCCAAGGTTGGATTCTACCTAGCAATACCCGCTGGGGCCCTAGCAGGCCTCCTCGTCGGGGTCGCTATAGGGTTGCTTAGGGTGGTAAGGGGTGTTAACGAGGTTGTCTCCTCCATAATGTTCAACTGGACCCTCTACTACCTATCCATGTTCGCTATACAGAGGTATCTTCTAGACCCGGTGTACACACATCAATCCATTAGGGTTGATAGGGTTCTAAGCCTACCCGAGGTTGCAGCCGTAATGCTCCTATCCCCCCTGGCAGTGTACCTATTGCTCTACAACACGGAGCTCGGGTATAGGATCAGGGTTGCTGGGAGCTCCAGTAGGGTTGCAAGGTATGCTGGTGTAAACCTCAACATTGTAACGATACGGTCCATGGCCATGGGAGGTTTTCTTGCAGGGCTCGGGGGTGCCATTCAGGTCTACGGGGTTACAACAGTGGTTGATACAACGTTATCCTCACTATACGGTCTAGGCTTCCTAGGCATAGGGGTTGCACTCATAGCTAGAGGTAACCCCCTAGCTGTAATCCCCGCAGCCGTCCTAGTCTCGGGCCTGCTCATCGGAAGCCACTGGATGGAGCTTAGGGGTAGGGTTGCCCCGGAGCTCGCTGACGTCGTTATAGGAGTCGTCATACTAGCCCTCTCAGCACCCTACGCCTACAGGGTTTTAGCCTCAAGGATGGGCTGGGGTGTTGGTGGTGGATAGCTACGGTATCCTCCTCTACCTAGCGTTCGCATCCATAACGTATATGACCCCGGTGCTCCTCGCTAGCCTAGGTGAGATTATAGTAGAGAGGAGTGGTGTCGTCAACATAGGTGTTGAAGGCATACTACTAGCTTCGGCTTTCACAGCCACCCTCGTAGCAATCGTAACAGGTAACCCCCTGCTAGGCTTCGCATCGGGAGCTCTAGTAGGGCTCCTAGCTGGGTTGATTCATGGTGTCCTAGCTGTCTACCTTAGAGCAGATCAGATCATAGCAGGGCTTGCGTTCAACATGATAGCCTACGGGCTGACCGTAATGGGGCTTGTGAGCATATGGAAGCATCATGGAGCCTCACCTAGGATAGGCGTCTCACTTGAGGAGATCGAGGTTGCAGGCTACCATGTGAACCCTGTATCGCTAGCCTCCATAGCGCTAGCAATACTAGCATGGTACACGCTTACCAAGACCAGGGTGGGGCTAGCTCTAAGAGCTTGCGGTGAGGATCCAAGAGCAGCTGAGGCCATGGGGGTGGATGTTAGCAGGTACAGGGTTGCAGCTACCTCAATAGGGGGGCTGCTAGCCGGGATAGGGGGAGCCTTCCTAGCACTAGAGGTTGTAGGTCAGTTCACGAGAGGCATATCAGCTGGGAGGGGCTTCATAGCCCTAGCTAACGTGGCCTTCAGCGGCTGGAACCCACTACTAGCAGTACCGGGAGCGTACATATTCGGGTTCCTGGAAGCCCTATCAATATACCTGCAGCAATGGGCCCTAGGCTACGAGTACATGGCCAGGACACTCCCATACATAGGGACACTACTAGTAGTAACAGTGTTCGCCTGGAAGGCAATAGCGCCCAGAAGCCTAGCCAAACCCTACGTTAAAGAGTGACCTACAAAAAAGGTTACCTTAAAACCTCCCAGTCCCTCTACGTTCCCAAAGTTAACATGGGAAGACCAGACGGGGATCACAGCTAGGTTGCACCCTAGGTCTAGGGTAACTCCAAATTCCATATAGGAGCGCCGGAAATCTGAATCATTAAGCTTAGGAGGGTTCTCGGTCTAGCGAGATATTAGGAAATCCGGAGCCCACAACTCTCCTCCTAGAACAACTCTAGGAGTTAGCCGGAACTCTAACCTATGAGGCGTCAAAGAGCCAGGTTTACCCCTCAACCGGCCTGGGACCCCATGGAGGTTTAAGGCACTCTAAACCTCTAGGGGGCAGAGACCCCTCTCGCTATCCTACCAGAAAGAGTCTTAAGGGAGGTAGCCTAGGATGTACTCTTCATGGAGGAGATCGGTGTATGGGTAGTTATGAAGAGCACCTGGGCATCGCTAGATACTATCTTGAAGAAGCGTATAGACTTCTAGAGCGCGGCGATCCTTTTGATGCTGCTGAGAAGGTTTGGGCTGCTGTCAGGCATGCAACAATGGCTTTAACCCTCAAGGTTCTAGGTGAGGCTACACCACCGAAAGGCCTATCCTGGAGATCCTTCGTCAAAGAAGCATTCATAAAAGCAGGCCTCAGCGAAAGCGAGGCTTCCAGTCTAGCATCATACTACATTGATGTTAGGAGTAGGCTCCATGGAGGTTGCTTCTACGGGTTAACGTACGAGGAGGAGGAGCATAGACCTTTAATGGAGAAAGCGAGAGATTACGTAGAGCTCATTGAGAGGATAGTAAGAGGGACGATAAAACCTCACCCCCCACGGTAACCTACCACTAGCTTCTCAATAAGGTCTACGTACTCTCTTGCACCCTCCATCAACGGCTTATGCTCTTCCTCCTCGTATGTCAGCCCATAGAAGCAGTCACCGTGAAGCTTATCCCTAACATCGATATAATACGAAGCCCATCTTGAGGCTTCGCTTTCGCTGAGGCCTGCTTTTATGAATGCTTCTTTGACGAAGGATCTCCAGGATAGGCCTTTCGGTGGTGTAGCCTCACCTAGAACCTTGAGGGTTAAAGCCATTGTTGCATGCCTGACAGCAGCCCAAACCTTCTCAGCAGCATCAAAAGGGTTACCTCTCTCCAGGAGCTTGTAGGCCTCCGTGAGGTGGTGTCTAGCAACGTCTAGGTGTTCCTCACAGCTACTCATAGACCGTACCCCTACGTAGCCACCGGTTAGCTGGTATGTTACACGCAGGCTTTAATAAACCTCCCATTGTAATGTCTACCCGGTTATTAACGAGGGCTGATTATTATGGCTTAAGCGTTAGTAGCTACGATTGCTGTTAGCTATAAATAGCAACCTGACACTAGGAGCCCGGCTAGAGCTCGGTTTCAAGCTAAGGTAACCCCCGCTATGAGCTATCGTAGGAGCTCCATACAAGACAGACAGCTTAAGAGATTGGAATTGGGGATTTCTACATTGAAAGCAGGATTAAAGGCTAAGAGGGTGATGGGAGCTTGGAACCTATAGCTTTAGAGTTTAGAGCTCTAGCTAGGAGCCCCTAAATGCATGTAGCGTGGTCATGGCAGGGGGTTACCTAGAGTTATGGAGAGATCTCATTGTTAGGAGCTCCGGGAATACTTATTGAGGTATAAAGTACGTACGCGTGTGGAGTGAAAGATATTGGATTGTACCACGTATACCTTAATAACGGCTACATAACATACATACGTTTAAGGGATTAGGATGTCTAACGCCACTGGTAAATTGGTTGGCTTACGTCTAGCGTTCATAACATGCTTCATACTAGCCCTCCCATCTCTAGGCTACCTACTCAGCTACCTACTTGCTCTCCTCACTTTAATCCTAGGTTTAGACAAGCTTATCTTCCTCCTTTCACCCCTATGGGCTCTATTTGTTCCCGAATTCCTGGTTGGTCTTGATTTTATAAACATGTTTTGCGTTGATCTAAGATTTTTCATTCTCTCCTTCATGCCCATAGGGTTTATCTTCTATACTTTAGCCTGGGTTATTCTCCGATTTGGGTTTGTCAGCGTTCTACCTAGTTCTTCAAAGCTAGTCGACGTAATCATATTGGCTGTCTACACCCTAGGTTTGCTAGTACTATTCATAAGAGCGGTTCATCCATCCATGTTTACGTTCATCTTCTT
>JAJHQN010000070.1 GCA_020833325.1 Desulfurococcaceae archaeon
CTGGTTTTAGCTTTATTGGTGGGCTGGTTTGGTTAGACCTGCTCTTAGGAGTAGGAGTTGGAGGAGGGTTTATAGGAGGACTCCTGGTGGTGAGGCTGTTGTACATTTTGAGAGGAGGAGGCCTGGTAAGCCTACTTGCTGGAGGTGTGGTAGGCCTCTAGGCGGTGTCCCCAGGGGGTTTCCTTACGAGGTTAGGGGTTTTGCTAGGAGTAAGAGGAGGCCTAATAGGCCTTATGGTGGATACCTATGCTCGACATGTCTGGCGGAGCTCCTATCGAAAGCTGTAGTAAGAGGGGGCCTTTGATAGTCATCTCAGGCCCTCCAGGTGCTGGTAAGTCTACCTATGCTAGGAGGCTTGCTGAGGATCTCGGCTTAAGGTATTATAGTAGTGGTATGGCTTTCAGAGCTCTAGCTAGGGAGAGGAACATTGATGTCGTTGAGTTGAATAAGCTGGCTGAGGGGGATCCCAGTATTGATCTTGAGATAGAGAGGAGGACCATTAGGATTGCATGTGAGGGTAACATAGTGGTTGATAGTCATATCGCAGCGTGGATGCTAGCTGGTAGAGCTGATGTCCTAGTCTACGTTAAAGCTCCTCTCCTCGTAAGGGCTGGTAGGATAGCTAGAAGGGATGGGAGGAGCCTAGGGGAAGCCCTAGAGGAGATATTGGAGAGGGAGGAGAGCCACTGGGCTAGGTTTAAAAGATACTATGGCGTTGACATCTTAGACCTCACAGTATTCCATCTAATAGTGGATACAAGCGTTTACGATATAGAGGAAGCCTATAAGATCATAAAAACAGCTGTGGAGACGAGGATATCAAAGCTAGGCTATAAAACCAGAGGATAGCTGGGATAGGAAACCTTTTAAACCTAGACCCCAATGCTAACCCCTAGGTGTCCGGGAATGCCAGCTATAGAGGTTGGAAGGCTGTGTGTGAAGATAAGAGGTAGAGAGGCTGGGAGGAAGTGTGTAATAGTAGCTATAATAGATCAAAACTACGTACTAGTAACGGGACCTAAAAACCTAACAGGTGTTAGAAGGAGGAAGGTTAACATAAACCACATAGAACCTCTAGATAAGAAGATAGACATAAGACCGGAGGCTACAGATGAGGAGGTCTTGGAAGCTATAAGAGGGGCGGGGCTTGAAGACTATATGAGGCAAGCGGTTAAACCACTACCAGCTCACATCTAGGTCCTAGCATAAACAGCCAGCTCGCACATCTCAATCCAAGGGGGGTGTGATTAAGCTAAGATAATAGGATTTAAGATGCACTTGGTAAAGCTCATGGGTGGAGTTGGAGTTGAAGGAGTCTGTAGGTGTTGATTTAACAGGGTTAGGGAGGAGGTTTATCGAGGGTCTAGGTGGGCTTTGCGGGTTTGAAGAGAGGTTTCATGTTAAGGTTGATGAGGGGACAGGTGAGGGGTATGGGTGGGTTCCAACTATGAGGCCTATAGCGAAGTATATCGAGTACGGTGTTGTTAATCTTGATAAGCCGCCCGGCCCCACTAGCCACGAGGTTGTAGCCTGGGTTAAAAGGTTGCTTAACGTGCAGAAGGCCGGTCACGGTGGGACCCTAGAGCTCCCCGTATTTTAGGGATGGCGGGGGCGGGGATATCCCAAGGTTACAGGTGTCCTACCTATAGCCTTGAGTAGTATGACTAAGCTTATAGGTTATGTTATGCACTCTTCTAAGGAGTACGTGTGCGTTATGCAACTTCATAGGCATGTGGCGGAGGAGGATCTTAGGAGGGTTCTCAGGGAGTTCACTGGAACGATATACCAGAGGCCGCCTCTTAGAAGTAGTGTTAAGAGGAGTGTTAGGAGGCGTAATGTGTATGAGATAGAGCTCCTCGAATACTCGGGCAGCATGGCTCTCATGAGGGTTAGCTGTGATGCCGGGACTTATATGAGGAAGCTATGCTGGGATATAGGGTTGATGTTGGGTGTAGGGGCTCACATGAGGGAGTTGAGGAGGATTAGGACAGGGCCTTTTACGGAGAACCTTAACCTTGTCAGGTTGCAGGAGCTCTCTGAGGCTGTCTACGCTTGGAGGAGTGAGGGTAGGGAGGATTTGATTAGGAGAGCTATAATGCCCGGAGAGGTTCTTGTATGCCAGATGCCTAAGATAGTGTTGAGGGATACAGCTGTGGAGAGTATAGTTAACGGTGCTAAGCTCGCAGCCCCAGGTGTTGCTATGGTTAGCAATAGGGTTAAGAAGGGGGAGCTTGTAGCCCTCCTAACACTTAAGGGGGAGCTTGTGGCTGTAGGGAGATCCTTAATGGACTACAACGAGGTTCTTGAAGCCAGTAGAGGCATTGTTGTAGAACCGGTGAGGGTTGTGCTAGAGCCAGGCTTATACCCTAGGGCTTGGAAGAGAGGTGAGCAGGGTCGAGCACCTTAGATTTAGTCTTAGAGCTCCTTGAAGGTGCGGCGCGCGGAAACACTGTGATTATAGCCCTACTCATGTCAACTCTAGCTATGCTATGCACTACCATAGGCGCCCTTCCAGTACTCCTAGTTAGAGGGGGGAGGGACGACGTGATCAACATCCTAGTAGATGTAGGGTTAGGGTTCGGCAGCGGGGTCATGATAGTAGCTAGCTTCACAAGCCTCCTCCTACCATCCATAGAAGGTGGTGGCCTCCACTTAACACTAGCAGGATTCACAATAGGAGCTCTAGCCGTAGCGGTTGCCAACGAGGTTCTACCCCACGAGCACATATTCAAGGGATTTGAGGGGTGGCGTGTCGCTAGGGGCAAGATTAAGGCGGCCTGGCTTGTAGCCTTAGCTATCATAATACACAACATACCAGAAGGCTACTCTATAGGAGTATCCTCAGCTTATACCAGCGTAGAAGGTGTCAAGGTAGGGCTTGCCATAAGCCTGCAAGACATGCCTGAAGGGCTAGCAGTAGCACTCCCAATACTAGCCATAACGGGGAGCAGGTTATTAGCAGTACTAGTAGCAGCTCTAAGCGGGTTTAGCGAAGTCGTAGCGGCAGCTCTAGCAGTCATACTATTCGGGCACCCACAAGTACTATACCTAGGCCTCTCCTCAGCAGCGGGGGCCATGATATACGTTGTAAGCCATGAGGCCATACCAGAAAGCCATAGGAGTGGAGCTGAGAAGAAGGCTACAGCCGGGTTCTTCCTAGGGTTCGTTATTATGCTCGTCCTAGACACTATTCTAGGTTAGTATAATGTTTTTAGGGTGTGTGTAGCTGTTAGACGTTAAGGGCGCTTAAATTGTCTAAAGGCGGTGTCTCCAGGCTGGCTGAGGCTGTTAGCTGGTTTGAGGGAGAGCTTAAGAGGTTGTATGATGAGTCTGTTTCCAAGTCAAACGATCTGGTTAGGTTTGGGGATGATATGGCTAGGGAGTTGAGGGAGGATATTGAGGCTGTCCTAGCTAGCATCATAGCTGATCTTAGGGAGGAGGCTTTGAAGGTTGAGGAGGCTTTGAGGGTTGAGTTTGAGAGGAGGCTTGATGAGGAGCTTAAATCCATTGAGGCTAGGTCTACTGCTAGGTTTGAGAAAGCTGTTAGAGATGTCTTTGAGGAGGTTAAGAGGATGGCTCAAGGTGTCTAGGTTTGAGGGGCCCCGTAGAATACGCTCAAGCCGCGGTGGTAGCTAGAGCTATAAAATCTAGACTTCTAAGAGCTGATGTTTTGAGGGAGGCAGCTCTAGCTAAGGATCTAGGCGAGGCTTTGATAACGCTAAGAGAGTCTATGTACCCCGGGGTTGGGGAGGCTAAAACGTTAACCCAAGCTCTCACATCCATATGGGGTGGCTACTTTAAAACAATAAAGCATATGGCTAAGGTTACTCCAGGCGAGGCTCTTAACATTGTCTTAGCTCTTGAGAGGGAGGAGGATTTAAGGGATGTAACTATTATAGCCTATAGATCCGCTGTAGGTAAGCCTGTCGAGGAGAAGCTACCATCAGCTTTCTATGAGGGGACTCTAACATACAATATTCTAAGGGATCCGGAGCTCCTAGCATCACCACAGAAGATCCTTGAGTTCACAGAGGATACATGGGCTTACAAGTACGTCGAGCCAGCCCTAAGAGTTACAAGGGAGCTTAAGGGGGGAGCTACACCCCTCTGGGCAATCCCACTCCTCATAGCAAGGCTGTACAACGACTCCATGGAGGGCCTAAGCTCTGAGAAGAGATCTGGGCTTGAGAGGCTGCTATGCCCACACATAGAGTATAGGCTGCTCTCAGCTCTTGTGATGGCCAGGCACCTCGACATCCCATCTAGGTTTATAGACATGGTTATGGGGAGGAAGGTTACCCTATGTGGTGCACCGTTAGAGGAGCTTAAGGGTTTATACGAGAGGGAGGCGGATCCCGTGAGCTTAGCGGGCGAGCTTAGGGGGCTACTCAGGGATATAAGGGTTGAGGGTAAGAGCGTCTACGAGATACTATTCAACTCTATGAGGAGCTCCCGTTACAACCTAAAGTCTAGGGCTATAAGCTCCATGTCAGGCTACCCCTTCAACCCAGCCTTCATAACAGCTAGCCTAGTACTCCTGAAGCTTGAGGTTGAAATGATAACATTCATAGTAGCTTCTAAAGAGTATAGAGTTAAACCAGCTGAAGTTGTAGAGAAGCTGGGGTTGGAGACCCTCTAGGAGGGTTGGAGATTGGCGAAACTATATGTAATGAGCATTAGGCCTGGGTATGCTAGGGCTGTGTTAGAGGGCCGTAAGAGGTTTGAGTTGAGGAGGTTAACAGGCCTGGAACCCCCTGAGGAGGGCTCTACAGTTATAGTTTACGCTAGCGGTAACACTCAAAGCATAGTAGGTGAGTTCAAGGTAGGGAGGCTGGTTATTGGGAGCCCTGAGAAGGTGTGGGAGCTGGTAGGTAGAGAACAATACGGTATAACCTTAGAGGCTAGGAGGTACATAGAGGGGGCTAGAAGGGCTGTGGCTATAGAGGTTAGAGAACCTAGGATATACGGCTCGATGGTGAAACTGGAGAAAATCAGGAGAATCATACCCGGCTGGAACCCGCCTCATAGCTATGAGGAGCTGGGGGAAGGAGATCCTTTCTACGAGCTCGTAGCAAAACACCTTTTAGCACGGACAACTTAAACAAATTATCATTCACGCTTCCCTCAATGATATTAAAGCCTAGCAAACCTCGCCTTTTCAAGGCGGGGAGAGGGTTATATCTTTTTAACCCCAACATGTATGGATATCATTTCTAGGTTAAACTCATAGTATTTAATGCCGTCAAGCCCCGCTCTACTCATTATCTCCGCTAGCTCCCTCTTAACAGGGAACTTTATGAGTGACGAGTGCATATATGCGTATGGGTCGCTCTCCCCCACTATTATCTTACCTAATACTGGGACTACGGCCTTAAGGTATATCTCGTTAAGCTTCCTATAGACTTTGTTGGATGGTTTTGATAGATCTAGCACCACCACCCTACCCCCCTGTTTTGTCACCCTCACCATCTCCCTTAGAGCTACCTTTAAGTCCTCTACATTTCTAAGGCAGAATGCCGCCGTAGTGCAATCGAATACACTGTCCTTGAATGGCAGGTTTAAGGCATCGCCCTCAACTAACTCCACTAAACCAGAGTAGGGGGTTTTCGATATTCTCGAGTATGCTGTTGAGAGCATTCTAGGTGAGAAGTCTAAAGCGTACACCCTACCACCTGGACGTACAAGCTTAGCTAACTCCAAGGCCAGCATGCCAGAGCCTGTGCATACATCGAGGCATAAGCCTCCACTAGACACTCCGCATAACTGTGCGGCCTTCCTCCTCCATACACCATCAAAACCCAAGCTCATAACCTTATTCATTAAATCATACCTAGAGCTTATCCTATCGAAGACACTCCTAACATAGAATGCTTTACCCTTAAATCCTACCATCTCCTCATCCAGCTGGTAGGCTGTAGTGCTAAGTTAATATAAGGTTTCATGTTCTATGCTCGCAGCGTCTCAACCAGCCGCCCCCTCCTGGTTTCCGCTCCCCTAGCTTCTAGCTTCAGATCTGCGAGTTTGTATAGTGTTGTTGTGAGTAGTGCTAGGAGTATGATGTTTCTTAGTAGGGCTATCTTCTGTGTTAACCCCTCTAGGGTCCACGGGTTGCTGTTTGCTAGGTCTCTGAAGAAGGATACTATTATGAGGCTGTTAAAGGCGTCCGCCACTATGTACGCTAGGAGTGCAGGCCCTTTTAACGCTATCACAGCTACCGGTGTGATCATTAACATCATTTGAGGTGTGAATACGTAGTTAAGCACTATTGGTGTTGCTGTTGAGGCGAAAAGTAGCTCTGGGAGCCTCCCGGAGCCCCTGGTGGAGGCTACTAGTAGTACTGCTACAGAAAATCCTATCGTGAAGGCCGCTAGGATCCTATGCAGGGGGCTCCATATGTCCCTTACGAGTAGCATGTATATGCAGTTCTCACAATACCAGCCAGCATGGTGGTTTACGAGCTCAACGAAGCCTCGTGGAGAGATTAGGTAGAGGAGGGCGTAGGGGCCTGCTCCAGCAAGTAGGAATGCTAGGGTGTATTCTGAGAACCCCCTCCTATCCCTTAAGGCTATTGTGGCTGCTAGAGAGAGCCCGGCTACAACTGTTAACAGTTTCGTTGAAACAGAGAGGCCTGCCATGAACCCTGATAGCCTGTAGTCCCCCCTTATGTAGAAGTAGAGGCTAGCTACAAGGAATAGCGCGGCTAGAACATCCCAGTTATAGATGAGGTAGATTGTTGTCGAAGGCAGGAGTGGTATTAGGAGAGCTCTCCACAACCCCACCCTATAAACCTTTAGAAGGGAGGCTGTTAACAGTATTGTAGTGAGAAACGCTAGGGAGAGGGCGATAGCCTGAATTCTATAGTGGATAAGTAGAACATCGTTAACAAGCTCACTATAATCCTCGGGGCTGTAAACCCTTGGAAGGCTAACCATTATACCAGTACATGTTGAAGCAAGGAATAGAAGGCCTACTAAGGGGGGGTACTCGAATTTATAATCAACATAGGGTATAGGGCATAGCCTATACCCGCCCCTAAGAGCCTCAAGCCTGTCATAGTTAAACCAAAGCCCCCTATCCCCTGGGTTAAAGCGGGTGTTGAAAACACCGTGGACTACATCACTATACTTGAGCCCGGTTTGAAATACAGGGGTCTGAGGATCGTGGAGATAGTATGATAAGAGTATCGATAGTATGGACACTATAGACAACGCTATTAACAATCTAACCGACACTTCATACCCTCCCTAACCTAAGGTAGATGGAGTTTTAAACATATAGGTTGATCTTAAGCCGTCTAAGAGCGTGTCCAGAGAATTGTGGAGTGGATAGAGCACCCTACGATGGCTACGTGCATTACGGTGCAGTAGAGGCATAGAGCTCTAGCTACCATAAGCTCCAGGTATACTAGGTATGGAACTATGCTTAGTCCTACTATTGAGAGCGCTAGGTATGCTATCAGAGATTCCCTTCTCCTATAGGCTAGGTTTAGTATCGCTGAGATAGAGAGTGCTAGGAAGTATGCTGGGGCGGCCTCGGATAAGTGCACCCCTAGGATTCTAGCCTGTGGGATAACATAGACTTTGGAGCAGTCTAACACATCAATGCCGCTGGGGCATAGGGAGCCTCCGCTCTTGAAATCCATGTAGCCTAGGATGGCCGCTACAAGCCCTATGACTGGGAGGAGAAAAAATGTTGTATTCCAGCTGGGCTTCATCCTAACCCTCTTCCGGCATCCTACCTATAGGCCCGTGCTCCAAATAGTAGTTTGGGTTCTTCTCGAAAGCTCTTCTACAGACATCGCTGCAGAAATAGTATACCTTGCCTTTGTAGACTGTCTTAAACCTCGTCCCAGCCGAGACCTCCATGCCGCATACGATATCCACGGGCATTACGAGGGCCCACCTACGCTAGTGTTTATGAGGTTCCTTCTGCATCCTACTTAGATAGTACTCCGGGTCGCTCTTAAACTCCTCTAGGCAATCCTCGCAGCAGAAGTAGTAGGTTACACCCTTATACGTTAGCTTATAAGGCACAGTCTCCGGGACGTTCATACCGCAAACAGGGTCCTTTGGCATACTCTAACACCGTGAATTAGAGGTGGCCCAGCGTTTAAATTCCTAAACCTAGACCTGGAGTGGTGATGGCTACGAGGCGGCCGCCGAGGCTATTATCTTTATCGCCTCCGGTAACTTGAAAGGCATGACCATGTATGGTGTTAGGAGCTCTGGTTTTAGAAGCTCTCTTAGCAGTATATTTCTTGGAGTGCTAGCCTCCTCCAAGTACTCTCTTAGCAGCTCTAATGGGAGGTTTGCATCTACACCCATTAGCTGGGTGTAGGCTATAGCAGTCACTATATCCCATGCAATACTCTTAGGTGTAGCTCTTCTAGCCTGCTCTAGGTCAACCACAGCTATGCCATCCCTTGTTACCAGGAAGTTACTTGGGTTAGCATCGCCTAGTGTATACCCTAG
>JAJHQN010000071.1 GCA_020833325.1 Desulfurococcaceae archaeon
AGACGTACTCCTTAACAGTATCCTCCAGGCCACCTGAACCCTCAACCCACTGTCCTTGAAGCTTATAGGAACCGCAGATCTTGCAATAGGTAAAATCTAAACTCCCGGGTACGCTGGCAACACCGTAGACCTCAACGTAGCAATCGCTACAGAGAACCCCCACGAAACCCACATTAGAGCGTCCACACCTAGGGCAAATCCTCCCAGTACCTATACTAAACACCCTTTAAACAATATCTTCAACGAGCTTTTTAAGCTAAAGGCTGTTACAGTTCTATATTTAAATCTAGAGTACGCTCTAAGAGCAGGCTACGAGAGAGGAGTGCCATTACCACTTACAGCTGTAACGTCCTAGGTATACGAGCTAGCACGTAGGGCTGGCCTTGCAGATAAGGATTACACGAGGATATACAGGTTTCCTGAGAGGCCCTAAGGGATCCACTGCTACGTCCTAGGGCTCCATCAAAAGGTTTAATGTTTAAATGAGATACCCCTAAGGGTTGAACTCACCTAGAGCTCCAGTTGAGGAGTTATGCTGGCATGTAGACCGGGTTGTTCATTGTTGATATCTCATCTACGCTTTCAATGTACTCTCTTAGGTGTTTGGGCACGCTGAACATGTGTCTGTGTGATTCTCCATCGTAGAACCTTGTCTTTATGTTGTGATGGTTAAGTTCTCTATCTACATGCTCTGGTTCTAGCTTCCTCGGATCCCTTCCATTGGATGCTATGACGAAGCCCCATGCTGCCTCAAAGCTTGGGATGAATATGTGGTAGTACGCTACATATTTAAAGACCTCCCTTAAAGTCCTGTATATTATTGCATGTGTTCTAGGTGTATTTGTCGGGCTTGTTGCCTGTGTTATGAAAACCCCTGTGTCTCCTACTATCTCAGCCACCCTCCTATAGAACTCCACAGTGTATAGCTTATACGCAGGGCCACCTTCCAGGGGGTCTGATAGATCTGCTATGATGACATCGTACCTATCTCTTGTTGAGAATACGTAGTCCAGAGCGTCTCCTATCACGAGCTTAACCCTTTTATCCTCGAAGACCCCTTCGTTCATAAACCTGAGGTGCTCTCTGGATACCTTCACTACATCCTCATCTATATCAACCATGACAGCCTCCTCTACAGAAGTATATTTTAAAACCTCCCTTAGAGTGGCGCCCTCGCCACCACCAAGTACTAGAACTCTCCTAGGGCTACCGTGGAGTATCATTGCAGGGTGTACTAGGGCCTCATGGTATACAAACTCATCTCTCTGGGAGGACTGGGTTTTGCCATCTAAGATTAGGATTAGCCCGTAATCGAAGCTCTCAGCAACAACTATATCCTGGTATCTCGACCTATGTCTGTGGATTATTCTCTTCAAACCCTTCATGTGGGCATGCGTAGGGGTATCAAACTCCATGTACCAAAACCAGTTTTGAACAGTCAATTCATATCACCGGATAACTAGGGGGAGCTCGCCTCTTAAATAGAAGCAAGGAGTTTAGCGAACTCGTGGAAACCCTCCCCTCCCGGCTTGGAGGCTACATACTTAACCGCTCTTTTAACAATATCAGGGCTATCACTCGTGGTGGCAGAGAGCCTAGCCTTAAGGAGCATTGGTATGTCGTTCTCGCCATCCCCTATAGCGGCCACGCGATCCCATGTGAGGTTGAGATGTGAGAGTACAGCCTCTACACCTCTATCCTTACCCCCACCATGTGGTTGGATGTGGAGAGCAAAGCCGGACCAGTACACGTTAAACCCCATGGGTTCTACGAGCCTTTTAACCTTCTCAACTAAAGAGTACCCAGCATTCCTAGGCATGTGGAATGCTAGGTCGTGCTCCCTATATCTATTCTGCCATGCAGGCTTAAACCCCATGTTCTTTACAATCTCAACAACCTCTAGGCTTGGCTTATCCCTGCACAGATGCACCTCTCTAAGGGAATCCGGGTAAAACACTATACACCCGTTCTCGGCCACTACAGGACCTTCAGTTCCAAGGTATATGGAGAGGCCCACGGCTATTGGTAGCACATTGCCGGTTACAAGAACAACAATATAACCTTTAGATCTAAGCACTCTTACAGCCTCTATACTATGAGGGCTGAGCCTTAAACTCCTACTAGACTCAGTCAAGGTCCCGTCAACATCAACAGCTACAAGCTTTAAATTCAACCAGGACACCTTGGAGAACTCTAAGCTTTAAACCCCCTAAGGCTGCACCCCTTCTCTTGCCCAGTCTAGGAAGTCTCTCACCATAGTTTCAACGTCTCTCCACCTTCTCTGTTTAAGATACCTACTAGAGTACCTGTAGCTAAGCCTCAGTAGATTCCAGGAGAGGGCTAGAGGGGATCCCTTGGGGGCTAGGGATCCGAGATATAGAGTCCAGCCTACTGGTACTACCAGGCATCCTCTGTGCAATTGCCTACAGCCCTCTAGAACTAGATCGCTGAAATCAGGGTAGTAGGGGGAGACGACGTTCAACCACAATCCATCGTAGAACCCCTCCCCAGCCTCTAAAGCCACCTCTGCAACGTCTAGAACGTGAACTACAGGCAACCCTCTCCCCAGCCTTGGAGCTATTCTCAGGCCTAGAAGAACCATATATAACCTCCACTCTACATGGTAGCCCCAGGGCCCCACTAGAAGTCCTGGCCTAATTATACACCACCTGCCCTTAAGCTGGGAGCTCCTGGATACTACTAGTCTTTCGCCCTCAGCCTTTGTGATCTCATGGTAGCTGTGGTGTTTATGCCTAGACGGGTCTAGGTGCACCTCCTCCTCGTAAACCTCACCACCAGGTTTAACTCCGACAACCTCTCCTACAGCCCCTATGCTACTAATGTAGATTAGCCTTGAGCCTAGCTTAGAGGCTGCCTCTAATGCTTCACCTAGGAGATATACGTGAGCCCTCCTCTGCACCTCATACCCTCCGGAGACCTTGCCTACTAAGTAGTAGTAGTTATCACCCCCTAAGCTCTCTAGGAACGATGAATTCAAATTATCAACTAGTGTGATCTCAGCACCTAGCTCATTTAAAGTTCTAGCTATCCTCGGTCTCCTAGCTTCAGAGCCTCTCCTACTAACAACTAGAACTCTACGACCGCTCTCAACTAGAGCTCTAGCTAGGTTGACTCCTAGGAACCCCAGGCCTCCTATCAGTACGTCGACCATGCTAAGGCAACCTCGTTAATGTTATATAAAGGGTTACTAGTGAGAGTATCGAGGAGAGCCATGTAAGCCAAGTCGAAGCAACTATTACCTCGGGCTCTGAGAGGGGGTTTCTGGATGTTAGTAGTACTGTTAAGCTCATGGGAGAGTCCTTGGATATCCTTGGTTTTATAAGCCACCCCTCCATCTCAACAGGCCTCTGAAAGCCCCTTCTCTCCTTGAAGCCTATACTCGTTATCTTCAGGAACCCATTTAAGGCTACAGGTAACCCGGCTATCAGAGCTACAGCTTCAACTCTACCTATAATGGCTATAGAGGCTATGGCCGCTCCCACAGTAAAGCTCCCAACATCTCCGTTGAAAGCTCTGGCCGGGTAGAGGTTATAGTATAGCATTCCAGCGACAGCCCCCAACGTCGCCATGCCTAGGATAACGGCTAGAGCAGATTCTTCAAACCCGTAGGTATACTGTATATAGCCACCAGTAATCATAGCTATTATGATTAGGGTTGCTGAGGATAGCATAACACCATTATGCGTATCATACATGTTAAAAGCGTTGGTTGCAACAGTGTAGACAATAGGTAGTGATAGAGGATATACTATGGTCAACCTCGCAACACCATCCAATGGTATGAGAGGTCTAGGCTCGTAGACGGAGAGAAGTATAATAGGAACTGAGGGGAGAGCCCCCAAAGCTATCTTAGCCCAAGCTCTTAAAACTAGGAAGTCGTCAACAAGCCCTATGAGACCGGCAATGAGCACTGAGAAGGCAAAAGCCAGAGCTTCCATCTTAAAACCAAGAGAGTAAACCATGGGGGTGGCTAGTAGGAGGGAAAATAAAATCGATACACCAACACTCTCAACAACAACAATATTACAAGGCTTATGAACATCAACACCAACACGTCCAAGCCTCCACATAATCCTAGAGATGAGGTAAGCTAAGACGAGGGTGGATATCAGAGTTACAGTAAGTAGCCCAAGCCCAGCATACAACAAAGTTAACACCGAAGAGGATGTTAAACTCGAAACCTTAATAGGTTCCAAGCCCGCATACATTAAAATGGCGGGATGAAGAATCGCAAACCAAGGCCATAAAATGGCCGAGGGTTCTCGAACGACCGCCTCATATCATAGCTTTAACGGCTACCTCATAACCTTCCTAAACCTTGGATCCAGCGTGTCCCTCAAAGCCTCACCAACGATGTTGAATGAGAGTACTGTCACGAATATCGCTAGACCTGGGAACACTGTAGCATGGGGGGCTACTCTCATGTACTCCTTAGCCTCGTAGAGCATTAGACCCCAGCTTGGTGTTGGAGGTTGAGCTCCAAGGCCTAGGAAGCTTAGAGCGGCCTCCCAGAGTATTGCTGAGGCGGCTGTGAAGGTAGCTTGCACTATGATCGGCCCGGCTATGTTTGGTAGTATGTGCCGGAATATTATCCTTGTAGAGCTAGCCCCTATGGCCTTCCCAGCTTGGACGTAGAGCTGTTCTTTCTCAACGATCATCAACCCCCTTGATAGTCTTGCGAAGACACTTGCCTCCGCAATCCCAATAGCTATTGCAACCTTCCAGAGCCCGGGACCTAGGGCCGCGACTATAGCTAAGGCTATGAGGATAGCTGGGAAGCTCATCAACGCGTCTATGACCCTCGACAGGATTAAATCAAGCCTGCCCCCGAAGTAGCCTGAGGTGAGCCCTATAATGGTCCCCAGGGTCGCAGCTACTATAACTGAGATTACTATGACGAGGAGCACAGGCTTAGTTCCGAAGATAATCCTAATGAGTATATCCCTCCCCAGGGAATCCGTGCCCATGGGGTGTTCTAAGCTCGGGGGTTCGAGGCTGCGCCACAGATTAGGCCTGTTGTGAATGTCAGGCACCATAAACTCCACTACGGTAGCCAGGATACCTGCAGCGATGACCCCTAGAACTACAATGGTAGCTATTGCCGTTAATGGGCTCACCGTACCTACACCCTGGTTACCCTAGCACGTGGATCTAAGATAGCATATAGTAGGTCAACTACGAGATTAACCGTCATCACGACCAGGGCTACAAAGACCACCCCTCCGAAGACTACTGGGTAGTCTCTAGCAAGTATACCATCAACTATCATCCTACCAACACCGGGATAGTTGAATACAGTCTCTGTTATAACAGCTCCACCCATCAGTATGCCGAATCTCAAACCAACAAGAGTTGCTATGGCTACTGCAGCGTTCCTCATAACATATAGTACCACTACCCTCCTTTCACTTAGACCACGAGACCTAGCTGCCATCACGAAATCCTGGGAGTATACCTCGAGCATTGCAGCCCTTGAAACCCTAGCTATCATGCCGAAGTTTACGGTTGCAAGTGTCAACGAGGGGAGTATAAGGCTCTCTAAACCCCCTCTCCCACCTGGTGGTAGGAGTTTAAGGTTAACAGCGAAGATAAAGATCAATATCATACCCCACCAGAAGACAGGCATAGAGTAGCCTGCCATCGATAGAATCCCTATGAATCTATCTACAATGGAATTGGGCCTCATGACTGCAATATAGGCTAAGGTTATGCCGGTAGCTGAGGCTATAGCTAGGCTTGCCACCGTTAATTCTAAGGTCGCAGTGAACCTCCTTATAACGAGTTCTAATATAGGCTCGCCTGTGTGAACAGATTTACCCCAATCGCCAGTTAAAATCCTGTAGGTGTAAAGGAGGAATTGGATTATGAAGGGTTTGTCGAGACCCAGCTTCTCCTCCAGAGCCTTTCTAACCTCAGGTGGTGGTGCAAGCTCCCCGTACATAACTACTATAGGGTCCCCCGGTAGGAGTTTAACTAGCGAGAACACAATAAAAAATATTACGAGGAGGGTTGGTATGTAGAGTAAGACCCTGTACGCTACATAGCTGAGGATCATCCCTACCCTCTAACCTCTCTCACAGCATATGTTAGTATCCATCTCTCTATAGGCTGAATCTCGACTCCAGCAATACCAGGCTTCATAGCGACTATTATGTCCTCGTAGTGTAGGAATATCCATGGTGCATCCCTCCAAATCTGCTGTTGTGCTAGAACATAGTACTGCTGTCTTAGCGTGGGATCTGCAACCTCCCTAGCTCTATCGAGGAAGGCGTCCACATCAGGGTTACTATAAAGCATTCTATTAAACGGAGCCCCAGTTCTGAATAGCGAGTAGAGCCCGTAGTCTGCATCAAGGGTTACCGTTGACCAGCCTAGTAGGAAGAGGTCGAAGTCCTTCTGTGTGGTAACCCTGCTTATGTAAGCGGCCCACTCCATAACCTCAACTCTAACCTTCAAGCCTATAGCTTCAAGGGATGCTTGAACCGCGCTTGCTATCTCTCTATCCCTTAGGTACCTCCCCTGTGGTGTTATGAAGACTAGCTCTCTACCCTCCCATCCAGCCTCCCTTATGAGGGCCCTGGCTCTCGCAGGATCGTAGGGGTATGGGTCTAGCTTTGTGTAGCCGAACACAGCCGGGCTTATGGGGGCTGTGGCTACGCTACCAGCCCCCTCTAGTATCCTCTGGACTATAGCGTTCTTGTCAATAGCGAGGTTTAACGCTTGTCTAACCCTAACATCTGGTATCCTCTCAACGTTAATACCAATGTATATCACCCTCGTACTGGGTATCTGGATTACCTGGAACCCTTTAGCCTTAAGTGTTGGCACCATGTGTGGAGGAACATGTGTTATCACATCCACGGTCCCGGCTTCCAGGTAGCTAACTCTAGTACTATCATCGGGTACCGGAGTCCACACTATTCTCTTAACGGTAGGCTTCTTACCCCAGTACCCGTCGAACGCCTCTAGAACTGTTCTCTCACCCTTAACGTACTCAACAAACCTGTAGGGGCCCGTGCCGATTATGTATCTAGTGCTATCTATAGGCTTGTCTGGGAAGAGCTCCACCACCTTAGCTGGTATTATCGCTGTGGATGGGTGAGATAGGTGGGCTATGAGTGGTACGAACGGGTATCTGAGTACTATCCTGAATGTGAGGTCATCGACAACCTGAACCTCCTTCACAGGCCCAAGCAGTGTCCTGGGTAGACCTCCAACCTTAGGTCCTCTCTCAAAACTAGCCTTAACATCCCTTGATGTTAACGGTGTCCCATCATGGAACTTAATCCCGGGTCTGAGCTTGAACTCCCACACGGTATCGTTAACCTGTTTATAGGATTCAACAAGCCAGGGCTCGAAGGAGGCCCTACCCTGCGCGTCAAACCTTATCTTAAACAAGGTTTCGTATACGTGGCTGAACACTGATAGTGTTGGAGCGTCTGTTGCAACCTGAACATCTATAGATGATAGATCAGCCCTCTGGGAGATCCTTAACACGTCTATCTCAGCATACCTAACAGCAGGTGTCGCGCCTGGTGTTTCTACAGGGGTTGGCGTCGGAGTTACCCCTACTGGTGTCTGGGTAGGCGTAGGGGTAACAGGCGTCTCCGTAGGAGCTCCCGGTCTTGTGGCAATATAGGCTGCTAGGAGGATCACCAGTAACAATACAGCACCTACGATAACAAGCTCCCTCCTAGCCATAATAGCTCACCCACAAGCCTCATAGTGTGAATCAGCGTATCTAACCTTATAAAGCTATCGTAAACCACTTCTCTCCTCGGGGCACGCTTGTTAACGTATAGGGGTATGCAGGCTACCTACTTGCAGTCGAGGATCTAAGCCTCTACAGGGCTAGAGCAGTAGCTCAGGACGCTACTCACGGTATCACCCCTATTAATAAGGCTGAGCAACATCCTACCCAGACTTCGTCTTCAGGAGACTTCATGACATCAAACAACTTGGTTTAAGCAATCTCGTCTTCCCATCAGCCACCCACTCTAGGTTCGAACACCCCCTCGGGGTTACGCACCCCGCCTCAAGGGTTGCTCAGAGGGTTGTTGAAGCTTCTCGTAGGAGCTCCAGGGTTTTCTCTACCCTCTTCCATAGGTGTAGTGATAGGGTTTACATGGCGTTCGTATAGGTGGCCAGGTTTGCTGGTCTCCTCCACGATCTCGGCCATCTTCCGTTTAGCAATATGCTAGAGGATACGGCCTCAGATCTGATATTAAACCCCGCTAAGAGGGGGTTACGAGTGAGGGTTTACTAAAGGGGTTAGAGGAAGCT
>JAJHQN010000004.1 GCA_020833325.1 Desulfurococcaceae archaeon
ACTTTTGCTTATAGTTTAACTAGCGTGGATCTCCACCACATCCCCATCTTCTAGTATGTGCTCCGCTCCAACTCTCTGACCTGGATATTTAACGCTTCTACCCCAGATTTTTGCGTATTTAAAGCCTTTTGCTAGCCTAACATGCACCATCTCAGCAACTTCTATCACCGTCGTACCTCTTTTAACTACTAGAGGATTGGGATCTGGCTCCTTGTTTGGACTTTTAGTGTATACTCTTATCAAATCTAGTTTCTTAAATAAGATATCACCTAAAACTTTGAGGCCTAAGCTTTTCTCAGCTGATACGGGGATTACGGGGACGTCTGCTGGAATTAGGTGTGATACCTTCTCTACGAGTTCTCCGGGCTCCTCTGCTAAGTCTATCTTGTTAACCAGGACTATGGTTGGTTTGTAAACCTTAGACGTTATTATCGCTGATTCTACATCGTCTAGTGTTACATCCCCTTCCACCTCAACTATAGCGTTGAAGATTCTATAGCTGGCTAGGAGTTTTGCTAATTCATCCTCGGTAAAACCAAGGAGCCTCCCAGACCCTACGACCTTAACCCCCTCGACACCCCTACTCTTCTTAATCCTCACAACACCCTTAAGTCGTGTAACCACTATACCTCTATCCTCAAGTAGGCTCAGACTCCTTTTAACAACCTCCTCTAGCTCCCCGCAGTCAACACTAAAAACCAGGATTATGGCGTCAGCGTTCCTAGCTAAGCCTAAAACCCTATTATTTAAACTACTATCAATATCAACTAGGTTTAAAGGTGGTGTGTCAACAAGCTGTATCTGTACATCCTCGTAGACAAGCATGCCGGGGACGGGGGTTTTAGTTGTATAAGGATAGGGGGAGATCTCGGGCTTCGCATTAGTAAGCTTTGCTAAGATACTACTTTTACCAACATTAGGAGGTCCTAGTATGACAACCTGAGCTACGCCAGCCTTCTCGACGAAAAACTGTAAACCACCTCCACCAACCCTCTTCCTCTTCCTAAGCTCCAACTCCTCGCGGAGCTCCGCAAGCCTTCTCCTAGCCCATAGCATGATGTTCTCAGTACCCTTATGCTTAGGAACGCTACTAATGAACTCTTCGAGAGCTCTAATCTTCTCCTCAATAGTCCTAGCCTCACTATACTTAGCAAGCTTAGCCTTAGCCTCAGCAGGTAGGTTAGCCGGCATTAGGCTTAAGCCCCACTACTCTCTATTCACCCAAGCCCTTAAATGAAATCCCACACCTCCTAACAACCTCTACTAGGCTAGATGAGAACATACTATCGGCTCTAGAGAGGTAACCCAAAACCCTATCCTCTATAAATCCCCCCTTAAACCTAACATTTAACCACATACGCTCACCTAGGGGTTTAAGAGAGCCTATTCCTAACAACCCTCTAGCTATGATCTTAGCTATCTCAACCTCATCTACAACCATAGAGTTTACACGAGACTCCCAGGCTTTCTCCACAACCCTATAAGGTACTATTAACGATGCCACCCTTAATAGCGAGAGGGGGACACCCCTCCTGCTCTCACCTAGAGGAGCTACTATGTTAGCGATCTCAGCCAGCTCTCTAACTTGATCTTCAACGTTAACTTCGAAGTTAAGCGTACAACCTGTAGGTTCTCTACTAAGATCTCTAGCATTCCTAATTAGTAAAACTCTCCTATAGGGGGTACTAAGCTTGTTCCAGAAGTAAGCATCTAGCCCGAGTAGCTTTCCTGAAGCTTCTACTAGGTTATATGGTATGGAGAGCTCCACTTCCATAGACTGAGACCTCGCGTCCCCCATTCTGGCTATTGATGCGTGCTCTCCCTAGCTTGTTCTAAGAGGAACCTATATACTGTACCCCATAGCTTCCCATCTCTCCTAATCTTATTCTCAAAGTTGTTTACAGCCATCCAGGCCTCTAAGGCCTCTGTGGTTTCAGGGTTTAATACTCCCGTCACGGGCCCCTTATAATATCCTAGTTTTGCTAGCGCTTTTTGCACCTCCTCAGCTACGTCTGAGAGTTCAACCACATCGTTGGGGTCCTCTCTTGTTAACACAGATATCTCCCATATCCTGAAGAGCCTCTCAAGCTCCCTTACCGGGTCTGGGTGGTCGTCAACCCTTAGATCCACGTATTTACCAACCCCCTCCTCGCAACCTCCATAGCCTCCACAGGGTCTAACCACTATTACTGCTGCACTCTGCTTACCCCTCCTATCCCCCCCAGCTCTATCGCCAGCTATGAGCGATGCTAGGATCTTATCCACAAGCTCCCCCTTAGTGTTCTCAAAAGCTCTAGACATCTCCTCTAAGACCTGAGGACCGGCTAGGATGTTACCTAGGACTACATAGCCTTCGCCCACTATATGTCCAGCAAAACCTATACACTCCCTCCCTGTAAACGCGTAAGCCTCACCTCTAGCGTTAACAACACCAACCTGCCTTAACTCCCTCCTAGGATCGCCTTGGAGCACAGCGTCCACAGCCCTCCTAGGGCTGAAACCATGCTCTAGCAAACTCAATATCAAAGGCCCAAACTTAACATTAGCCCAGGATTGCGTAACAACACCGCCGACGCCAAGCTTAACCCAGGGAACTATACTGCCAGCCGCGATAAACTTAGATGCAACACCAACACCAATATCCCCCCTCTCGACATCAACAGCTACAATAGAGTAGGTCAACCGAGAAGCACCACTTAGGAGTCCAAATCCTAAAGCTTAAAAATAACACAATCTAAAACCAGAACATACCTGAAGCTCCAAAGCTTAACACCCATACACTAACTTAAAGATAATCACATCCAATCATAGATATCTAAATTCAATCATAAAACTGCAACAGCCTAGGGATATGCGGTGCTCGTAGAAGGGGGCTAAACCCCGAGCGGGTTTGAATCCCGCAATCTCCAAGTCCTTGATATTCAAGCTTAGCAAAGCTCGCCTTTAAAGGCAGGGAGGGGTCGTTTCAATTAAGCCTCATCACAGCTCCATCTTATAACATGCTCCCTAGGATTTAGAACCTAACGCTCCAAATATCATGTGATACCCTCAACCGCCCTCTTGGAAGGCGTGGTTTACTAAACTATATCATCTGGTATGAAGGGGGGCTTTGACTCTAGGTTAACTAGTGGAACTCCTATCCAGCCAGGTTTAGTTCTATCTGTAATCTCCACCTTCTCCCCCATCTCGTCAACCTTAATTAACAAATACTTAGCCTTTGAAGCCTCCAATCCGTCGTCCTCCGAGACGTGGTAGTAGATAACCGGGATTCCGTAAAGCTTGTAGAAGTCCTTGTATATTGTTTGAATAGCGTAGACAACCTTACCCCTATACCTAAACCTGTAGATGGGCATAACAACCATCATGTGAGCAGCGCTCGAAGCAAGCCTAGCAAGATCCCCTAAACTTGAAACTCTCACAGCAACAGCCACTTCAGCCTCGCCCGACACGTTAATCAACCTACCCTAAGGTATGAAAGGAGAGCTTTAAAACCCCCCATCACAAATACATAGGTTAAGTGGAGCGGGGGTGCCCGAGCCTGGTCAAAGGGGTCGGGCTGAGGACCCGATGGCGTAGGCCTGCGTGGGTTCAAATCCCACCCCCCGCACCAAACACCACTCCCAGCTAGGCCACCATCAAACCCGAGTTACCAGCTGGCACTAACCTTAGAAATTCTAATGTAGGGTTGACGACTCAAAATAATCATTGAGTATCACGAGGGACCCTAAACCTCAAGAGCTTCAAACCATAGCTAAAAACCCTCGATGTTAGAGCTCCAAAGACTGTTAGCCATGTTGAGGGGTTACTATGAGCTTAGATAGCGGGGGTTACTTTAGCCTATCTAGCTCTAAAACCCCCACTCCAACGGCTTGACTTCACCCTCTAAACACGTTGTAGCTTTAGAAGGTTGAGCTAGGAGCTCCTGAAACCAGCAATACACGGTTTTGAAGTTTAGAGCTTGCTAGGGGTTACCTCTATGGTAGCGGTAGCTCTTATCACTCCAGCCTACCTAGTAGAACCCTTATAATCCTCAAGAGTCTAAGGGAGGATGCTAGGTTAGAGGTGGCTTTTTACTATTGGAATCCTTCGATTAGAGTTTACAAACCCCATAACAGCCAGCCAAGGCCTTTGTCAATGCCTAAGGTAACATGAAGGCCTCCCTTGGAATCTCTAAAGGTAACCTCCAACCAATGACCGCACGCCATTCCATGAGCTCTAGGCAACCTTGCGAGGGAAGCCCCTAAGCTAGTGTGCTCTAAAGCTTAAAACATGGACGTGAGGGTTACTTAAAACAATATGGGCTTAAGGGCTAGCAGGCTAGGGTAACCTCCATGCCGGAGCTCCTATTAGCGTGCCTAAGACTCTAAGACGTGTTGCTAGGTACCTTGTCATGCTATTAAAGTAACCCTCACCATTGAGGTTGAGGCTAGAGCTCTAGAGATTAGAAGGACTGGGAGCTTAAACTGGGAGCTCCGAGGCAGAGCTGAGCAAGCTCCAAGTGGAAACCCTAGAGCTCGTATCCTTGATGCTCAGGGCTGGTTAAGTTGAGCTATGCATGTTCCCTGCAAGCGTATGGAGGCTTTTAGTAGAGAACACTGGGGAAACTAAGAGAGCTGAGGGAGATGATTTAAGGAAGCCTTGAAGCTCTCCACCTCCTAAATCTCCAAACCTTGGCTTCTAACACTTAAACACGGCTAAGTCTTCCCATTGAAAATCTAACGTTTATAAGCTACAAGTGTCGGAGTAGGGTCTGTGGGTGTAGTTCATGCCTTCACACGATGTCCATAGGATCTGTGGTTCTTCAATAGGCCTTCCCAATCATGTTATTGGATTCATTGATAAGCTTATTGATGATGAGAGGAGATGCGGTGTTCACGATATTGGGCTGGAGGTTCTATCTGTGATGTTGAGCAAGAGGCTTAATATAGGGGTCGCTCTTGATCATGGACTTTCAGCTTTCATGGAATGCCTTAAAGATTACGGGGCGCTCGACGAGATTCACCTGAATGCTGCTGCACTACACTTCCTTCTAGACTGTGTGGATAGGAACATGCCTTATTTTGGAACACAAAGGGCAAGAGAGGAGCCGGAGGCATTCCTATACTATTGTGCCGAAAAGCTTGAGGAGAAGTGGAGGACGCAGATGTACAGGTACTTTTATTTCAATGCTGAGATGGTTGAGCCGTATATAGAGGATATGGTCAGGCGGATTAGATCCCTCATAGAAAAACATAAGGGTGTACTCGCGGAGTGCGTCGACATGGTAGCATACGAGAGAGGGGTGAAAGCTAGAATAGGAGGTGGCGTGGAAGCATTGAAATGGGTTGAAAGAGGGTGGGGTAGCATAGTTGAGATGCTTAAACAGCTGTGCGTGAAAAGGAACGTAAAGCAGGTACTCTACGTAAACTGGCAACCTCTACCAGTTGTAGCAGCCGCTAGAAAGGTTGAAAGCCTGCTAAGGAAGGGTGAAACAGTAACCATAATGACCGAGGATGGAGGAGTTGTGATAACAGCGGGTAGCCTTGAGGAGCTTAGAAATAAGATTACCCAGCTCTTAGACAAAGGTTGAGCCTACAGGCCTATGGAGCCTCTAAGCTATCAAGTCACTTTCTAAAGTGTGATGGATACCCCACACCCTCTTAATGGCTTCAACGAACTCCATAGCCGGCTTCATACCGTAGAAGTACGTGCACACAGTATTAGATGGACTCTTAACACAAACTATAAAGATAGCCAATCTTTCAAATTTAACGAACCTTAGGGTAACTCTTGTCACTTCATGCCTGGTAATTCTGCGATCTCCACCGGCAAGAGGCCCTCCTCTAACAACCAACATGTCCTCATATAATAAGACCTCTATGGGGCCCCTAAGGGTTATTAGGAGAAACACCAATACGGGGATCAATGGCACCAAGGGGATAAGGATTGTCTCCTCACCGCACTCTACACTAACACCCCCTGCTGAAGCCTTACAGGATAGCAAAGACATATTACAACGTGCGTACTCTAGCTTGCATAACTCCTCGCATTCCCTCCAACAATCCACACGCGCATAGTAGTAGAAGGAAAATGCTATTGGAAGGAATATGATCGAGGATAGTATTAGGCCAACCAGGTTAGCTGTAAACGTAGACCTATCAGAGTATATGGGGGGCCCATAGGCGATCCTAGAGCTCAACCAGCACCCCCAGGTCTCCAACTCTCCGCTATGAACCTTTATAAATGCATTGTATCAACCCAGCACATCTACGTCTTAAACCCAGCTCCTACACGAAATCTACAAGGGTTACATCTCGTAGCCACCTAGCATGTAGGATTTAGGTGTACCCCACGTCCTCTCAATAGCATCTGCGAGCTTCCCCGCTCCCTTCCTAACATAGAATGCGCACGTGCTCCTAGAGGGCCCCTCAACGCAAACCTTATATCCTGAGGTGTATGTGCACGCCCCCCATTATGCAATGGTTATAACGGCTAGTGGAGTCTTGGCAACCTACTTCACTATAACCATAACAGCTTACACCCTGCTACCTTCTACCTGTCTTCCGAGCTCTTTTAGGGTTTTAGGTTTAGCCGGAGCTGGTATGCGGGGTGTGTGGTTTTGGTTCACGAGGAGGATTTCGAGTTTTTCGAGGAGGGTATTCCTGGTCATGGTAGTGTTGGTGGCCCGTTGAGGGTTTTACAGAGGTTTTTAAGGGATAATGGTTTCTCTTTCGAGGCTGAGGGTGATGTTACGAGGGTTCATGTTGGTGGTGCTCTGGTTGAGGTTAGGGACGAGCCTAGTGTTGGTTTAGCTGTTCTGGCTAGCCTTCCTCTACCCTATGGTTCTAGTGATGTGGGTTTCCATGTGAGAGCTGCTATCGCGTTTTCATCCATAGTTGCTATGTTGGGGAGGCCTGTAGGCTACGAGGTTGATTCCAGTATTGAAGGGTACCCTATTCTAAGAGCTCGTATAGTGTTCAACGATGTCGAGGACCTGGTTTCAAGCCTGGTGAGGGCCCTCTCGGAGTCTAGGAGGTTGTTTGGAGAGTTTTGATCCCACAGTTAACAATCTATACAGTCTTCATGCTAATTAATTAATCTCGGTTAACACATGTTACAGAGGCTGGTGGGTTGTGTGAGCTCTAGGAGGGATTGGTTTAAGTTATCCCTTGAGCTACATAGGCATTATAAGGGGAAGCTTGAGGTCGTCCCTAAGGTCCCTATTAGGGGGATGGAGGATTTCTCCATATGGTATACACCTGGGGTTGCAGAACCTTCTAGGGCTATAGCTAGGGATCCAGATCTAAGCTTTGAGCTCACGTATAGATGGAATACCGTAGCCGTTGTTAGTGATGGTACTAGGGTTCTAGGCCTGGGTAACATCGGCCCTGAGGGGGCGCTCCCCGTTATGGAGGGTAAGGCTCTCCTCTTCAAGTTCCTCGGTGGCGTTGATGCCATACCTTTAGTTCATAGAGCTAGGAGCCTTGAATCCTTCCTAACGTTCCTTGAGTGGATAGAGCCTAGCTTTGGGGGGGTTAACCTAGAGGATGTTGAGAGCCCTAAGTGCTTCATACTACTTGAGGAGGCTCAGAAGAAGCTCAGGATACCTGTATGGCACGACGATCAACAGGGTACTGTTACAGCAGTCCTAGCGGGCCTAGTTAACGCTGCGAAGCTCGTGGGTAAGAGCTTGAAGAGTAGCAGGATAGTGCTCTTCGGGGCTGGAGCTTCAAATATACCATTGTATAGGATATTAAGGAAACTAGGGGTTCCAGCTGATAACATAGCTGTTCTAGATAGCAAGGGAGTGCTACACCCTGATAGAGATGACATTGATAGGCTCTTCCTATCCCATGCGTGGAAGTACAGGATAGCTGTTGAAACTAAAGGCGGGGGGTTGAAGCCTGGAGCCGGCCCCGACGAGGCCCTTAAAGGAGCCGATATACTAGTTGCAGCCAGCACCCCAGGACCGGGTGTTATAAAGAAGGAGTGGGTGGCTCAGATGAACAGAGATGCTATAGTATTCGCTATAGCCAACCCGGTACCCGAGATATGGCCGTGGGAGGCTAGAGAAGCTGGGGCTAGGATAACTGCTACTGGTAGGAGTGATTTCCCCAACCAGGTAAACAATAGCCTTGTCTTCCCAGCAGTGTTTAGAGGGGCCTTAGATGTAGCCGCTAGAGCTATAACTGATGAGATGCTAATAGCGGCTGCCTTCGAGCTAGCAAGGTACGCTGAGGAGAGGGGGCTTAGAGAGGATTACATAATCCCTACTATGGAGGAGTGGGAGGCTTACGCTAGAGAGGCTGCAGCCGTAGCTGTTAAAGCTGTGGAGCTCGGGCTAGCTAGGAGAACTACAACCTATAAGGAGGAGTTTGAAAGAGCATCAACCATAATAAGGGTGGCTAGGGAGAAGTGGGCTAAGCTATGGGAGGCTGGCCTCATAGTTAAGCCTCCTGAGGTGGTAGCATAATGTTCGAACCCAGGCTTGTGATTAGGAGGGCTACGGAAGCCGATGTGGAGAGCTTAGCAACACTAATGAGGAGGTTCTATACGTTCAACGAGGAGTTCGACCCAGCAATGGAGGTTACAGGTGATATAAAGAGGGCGGCCTTAGAGGTGGCACGAGCTAGGATTACTAGTAGTGATATAATCCTGGTAGCGTCGTACGAAGGCAGGCTTGTAGGCTACGTGTACGGCTCCATACTAGAGAACCCCCTCCTAGCAAGGAGGAAAGTGGGGGTTCTTAAAGAGCTATACGTTTCCCCTGAGGAGAGAGGACGTGGTGTAGCAACAGCCCTAATAGAATCCGCTATGAACGAGCTAGCGAAGATGGGAATACACTACATGGCAGTAGAGTTCCCCTCAAGGAACGTGGTTGCACAAAAGTTCTACGAGAAGCTGGGATTCAGACCTTACATGAGCGTATACCTTAAAGAGGTGTAGGAGAGTGCACATAGAGGTTAGGTATGTTAAGGAAGATGATGTAGAGGTAGTAGCTGATATGATAGCGAGGCTTAAAACCCTAAACGAGGAGCTAGACCCCCACTTCAAGGTTGTAGATAACCTAGAGGATGAAACGAGAAACTATGTAAGAGAGTCCCTTGGTAGCAGCAATGTGGTAATGCTCCTAGCATATAATGCTAGCACAGGGGAGCCGGTTGGGGTCGTAAGGTTGGAGATTGTCGATAGAATCTTCTACAAGCCCAGAGTAAAAGCCGTTATAACGGACATCTATGTTAAACCAAGGTATAGGAGGAGGAGGATCGCAACAGTACTCCTAGAAAAGGCTAAGGAAGAGGCTAGGAAGAGGGGGGCGGGGATAATAGTTGCAGTATACCCGGCTAACAACGTTATAGCCGAGGCTTTCTACGAGAGGGAGGGCTTCAAAACACTGCAAGTTGAAAAATATCTACCTCTATAACTTCAAGGCCTAGCTCAACTCCAACATCTCTTTTTAAAAGGCCTACCTAACCTCCTATAGCTTGGATGCTATGAGGAGTGTGGTGGACACAGAAGGTTAGATGAAGAGTAGGAGCCCTCCGAGCATCCCTTCCCAGTGCTATCATATTATAACCCCTTTCTCGGTGAGCTGAGCTAAAGCCTCCCTCTCATCTCTCCACCCATACTCCCCTATTAGCGGTACGAATACAACCTCCAGGTCCCTTCTAACCTCTATGGATCCATCCTCCTTCTTATCCACAACGAGCAGGACCTGGAATGGTAGAGGGCCTACCGGTGCTACCAGCCTACCTCCAGGCTTTAACTGCTCTATCAAAGGCTCCGGTATTCTCGGTGCAGCCGCTGTAACCATTATTCTATCATATGGTGCTTCAGGCTTATAGCCTAAGCTACCATCACCAACTACCACCCTAACCCTACCTAGGTATCCTGTCCTCCCTAGGTTTCTCATAGCTAGCTCTGCTAACTCCGGGATCCTCTCAATGCTCCATACACATCCCTCCGGCCCCACTATCTCTGCTAAGATTGCAGCTTGGTATCCTGAACCAGTCCCGATCTCCAAAACTTTATCCCCAGGTTTAGGATCTAGAAGCTCTGTCATATGAGCTACGATACTAGGAGCACTTATAGTCTGGCCGTAGCCGATGGGGAGCGGTCTATCGTCATAGGCGTACTCCCTAACATCGTCTGGGACGAAAAGCTCCCTGGGAACGGCTAGCATGGCCCTCTCAACTTTAAAACTCCTAATATAGCCGAGCTCCTTAAGCATATCTACAAGCTTAGACCTCCTCACGCTAAAGTCTATAGACACAGCTTAAACCCTGTTGACAAGCGTGCGGAGGAGGACTAATATAACTCGCATCAGCCCTAGCTCTACCCCGCCTTGAAAGGCGAGGTTTGCTAAGCTTGAATACTTATCATAGAAACTCGAGCTCCAGTACTAAGTGGCATGCCCTAGTTCCCGGGCTATGAAAAGGCTAAGGTTAAAGGGTCTCGTTGGATCTAAGGTTTGGGAGAGGCTATGATTGTAGAACCGAGTGTTATTAGAGAGGATGTTGTGAGGCTCTCTAAGGAGCTTTACAACGGTGTGGAGGTTGTAGCCGGGTCTTTCGACGAGATTAGGGAGGTGGAGAGGTTAAAGGGGGTTATAGAGTCTTACGTTGAGGGCAGAGTGAGGGTTGTAGATGTGCCGTTGCTATCTTGGAGGTTGAAGGGTTTAACCTTAGATCCCAATCCCGAAGTCCTAGCTATAGCGCCATACGTTGAATCCGCCTCTGTTAAAGCTCCTTGGTTTAGAGTTGAGGGGGATCCTACTAGACATGTTTCGTGGAGAGGGTTCCCTGAGGGTAGGGTTGCTATTGCTAGAGAGCCTGCTAACCCGGATGATATTAAGGTTGCAGCTCTTCACGCTTCAGAGGCTGGTGCTCTGGCTTTAATAGTAGAGTCTCCAAGCGCTCCTAGGAAGATCGTTACTAACGGGTATTGGGGTTATAATTACCGTGTCGGAGCCCCCACACCAATACCAGTTCTCGTAGTAGAGGAGGGTTATAGTTCTAAGCTTAGCTCTCACACTCTTGTAAGCGTTGAGGTTGAAGCTACTACAATTGAGTCTACAGGGTACACGTTACAATTAGATCTTCCCGGTTCAAGTGAGGAGATTGTTATAGTCGGAGCTCACCACGATAGATGGTATGGCGGGTTTCTAGATGATATAATGGGGATAGCTCAAGCAACGGTAGCAGCTAGGATCTTACATGGTTTAGGGTTCACCACAAGGTTGGCTGTGTTCACAGCTGAGGAGCATGGAGCCCCAGGTTACGCATCATGGTACTGGGCTTGGGGTAGTAGGTTTTACGTAGACCAGCTTCACATGTCCGGGTTGGTAGAGAACATAAGGTTGTTCGTGAACTTCGATATGGCTGCTATAGAGCCTCTCAAGGTGTCGGGGAGTCCTCAGTACAGCTTGCTAGCTGAGGGCGTGGATAATAGGTGTTGTGAGTGTCCTGAATGCGACAGCTTCTCCTTAGCAGTTAGGGGCGTCCCTACAATATGCATACATAGCCTTTGGAGCCGGGATGTTAGAGCTTTATACCATACACCCCGGGATACGCCTGACGTCGCGAACCTAGATGTAGCGGTTAAAGCTGTAAATCTAGCTATAGAGAGTGCTGTGAAAGGCCCCTCCTGGAGTCACCTAGAACACCTGTTAACCCAGATACTGGGGGGAGGACCTTTAGAGGCTAGGAGAGCTCTCTACACAATAAACGCTATAGCTAGGAGAGCTGGGTGGGATAGACTGTATAGAAGTCTAGCTAGGATAGCGTTGAAGCCCGTACACTACGGATCATACAGGCTTGATGAGGCCGAGCTGGAAGCTTTATGGTTCCCCGAGGTTCAGGTATACCTGAGGCTTTTGAAGGATGTTGATGCGGGTAGAGCTCCTCACGAAGCCTGGATAGCGGGGGATGAGAGGATACTCTATGTTATAAAAGGAGCTGGAGGTAGGATGGTGTCAAGGGTAGAGCTAGCTAGACAGTTCAAATATAATATGGACACCCTATGGGATCAAATAGAGGAGATTCAAAGAGAGCTCCTAAGATAACCATCAACTTTAAGAGGGGAGGGTGAATGCAATTAAGTAAACCACGTCTAAGGAAGCTCTTGGAACGAGAGGCTAAGATCCTAGAGGCGTTCGCACTCGAACGCGGTTTAAAGCTAGCTGATATAGCGTCTAACCCTATGGCCCTCCAAGTACCTGAAGCTAAATACATCGACATCTTCGACGTGCCCAGGGATTTAGTAGAGGTGCTAGAACAGCTGGAAAGCCATTACGCCTCAGGCATGTACTTAGGCTACATAGAAGATGACAAGTTCAAACCAAGCCTTCCTCTAGCTAGGAAACTCTCAAAACTATGCGGTGAGAAACTATGCTGCGCAACCCTAGACTGGGAGGGGGAAAAGAGATTCCTCTACGGAAGAACGGTAAGAGGGGATCATATAGTAGAATGGTGCGAGGGGCTAACAATAGTAGTAAACCCCCTAGGAGAGCCTCTAGGATGGGGGTTAGGAGTGGTGATGGAGGGGAAGAGGTTAGTGAAACCTGTATGGGATCTAGGATGGTATTTAAGGAGAGGAGGCTAGACCACTCATCTTAAAACCCTTCTAAGGTAACCCCCTTACACTAGGTGATTTACGCTAAAATCCCTAGAACCCCTCTAGATACCCGTGTGGCATGTTCATGTCATCTTATGTAAGGTGAGAGTCTTTGGAGAGCGTTTTCTAGGTGTGCTAGTGTTACGTTAACCGATAACCTGGCTACCGCTATGTTCTCATGCCCTCCTTTATCCTCTATTAGACCTAGTGTGTGTAGCATCTCCACTATCCTCCCAGCTTCTCCTCTCGACGATCTTATTATGACTATTACCACCCCATCCGTCCTCTCAACAAGTAGTACTACAGGTTCTCCAACGATCTTGTGTATGGCAGACGCTAGGGCTGAAGCTCCTCTACTACCCCATCTACCTCTAGCATCAACAAGCCTTACATAGCCTACCCTTTTAGCTGACATTGCTAGCTTTGTTGCTACATCCTTTAGCTCTTCATCTGCCTCCTTTGACGCTTTCAAACTTTCGTTTATTAAACTTGGTATCTCCCTCCCCAACTGTAACTCTATATCGTCAAAGGGTATGGGGTCCGCGAGCCACCTAACATACTTACACCAAACCCCTGGATCCTTAGTTCTATTAAGGCGTTTTGATATAGCAGCTACTATCCCGATAATCTTATCATTAGCCTGGCTTAAACCCCGACCGCCCCCCTCTATCACTGAAACAGCTTCTACGAAGAGTTTAAGCCTAGGCGTGATCCTAATACCGTGTTTCTCCAGGAAATTCCTAACTATAACGGATGTAGAGGAGCCCCCGGTAACCACTAAGCCCCCGTAAGCTCTCTCTACGTAACCTACGCTCTCAACCGTACTCTTATGATGGTCGAAGTAGTAGAGTTTAAACCTACAACCACCTCTAAGTATAGAGCTTAAGCCTTCATCCACATCGCTTGTAAACGGTATATCGACTACTAGCATGTGACTCCAACATCTACCCTGAACCTTCTCCCTAAACCCCCTGGGACCTGAGGGGATTAAATCTACGGCAACCCTAGATCTTACAGGGAATACACCTAGCATCTCTTGAACGTAGACTAGCTGTGCTGATGCCACAACACCATCAGCATCCCAATCACCTATAACAACGACATTAGACAATACAGTCCACCAGGTAGCGCGATACTCTAGCTACAGGCCGAACCTTGATATTATATTATCAGCGTCAAACCTTAAAAGCAATACCAAGTGTTCAGAAGAAGCCTAACGTTTAGCTGAATCCTTGAAAGGTGATACCTTAAAGCTAAAGAGTTAACTTCCACCCGCATAGATCTACAGGTGTGAAGCAGTAGTGGGGAGAGGCTCGTAGGAGAAGATTACCTATATACTTAGCCTTGATGAAGGCAGCGCCCGCTACCCTCCGGGGTTCTTGAGTATTTTAAACGTGACATTGTATATCGCTTGTGTGGGGCTATACTCTAGAACGCTCCTACAGTTTATCACTTCTAGTTCTCTACAACAGGAGCTCGCCCTCTCCACGACTTCCATCTCAGCCTCCCTACAATTTATGGTTTTAGTGTAGTAGTGGATTACTGCTTGACGACCAGCTAATCTACAGGCCTCGCCTAGATAGTATTTTGATGCCGTGGGGTGGTTCATGATTATCCTTGTGAACACAGGTTTAAGCACTAGTGGTAGTAATGCTGCGTCGGCTCTCAACACTGTAACCCTCCCCTTCAACCTCCTCCTATTCTCAACCACGTTTAATGCTGTTAGAGCTGCAGCTACAGGGTTTAAGTCTACGGATACCACCCTACTATTCCTAAGACTGGCTATGTGCACACTAAATCCACCTACCCCCGAGAACATGTCTAACACCATCTCGCCATCAACAGACTCCTCGGCAACCCTCCTATGCTCTGTTGCAAGCCTAGGGTTGAAATAAACCCTGGCAATGTCAACATGGAATGAGAGGCCATACTCTTTATGGACAGTCCTAGTCCTATTCTCTCCAGCAAGATGTAAGAGTCTTTGAACCCTAAACTCCCCAAAAGTATCCTGTTTAAGAAAGGCAACTTTAATCCTAGGCTGCTCACCCATAAGGTGGAGTGCGGCCCTCCTATAAACATCGACATCAGGCACCTCAGATCTCCAGTTAAAGACAACAATATCACCTATAACACTATAGCTACTCAAACCCTCGAAAACCCCACCTAAACCCCTAGGCCTAGAAGGCCTAGACTCGAGATCGAGCTCTAAAACCTCGAAGCCCACCAAACCGCTCAAGGAGCTTGAAGCAACCTCCACATCCCTAACAGGTATGCATATGAAATCACCGAGCCTACCAAACCTAAACCTATCATCGAGAACACCAACCCTAGATAGAATGGATAGGGCTCTCTCAACATCAACTCTGTAAACCTTAACACAGGGGACAGGCAAAAGGGTAACCCCCTAGATCCATGTACTATTGCTCAAAGTAGATATGCTATCAACCTCCCCCACATGCCATCCCATCGTCTAATAACGAAGGGTAGGAGCTCGGGATACAGGTGAAAAAACATGTAATATGTGAAAGCCGGTTCTAGCCTAAGATCTCCTCAGTAGGAGGCGGGATACAATTAGTGCTATAAGTAACCCTGCTATGAAGGCGGCTATCGTGACATCAGCTCTAAGAGTCTCCTCTTTAATTGTTTTAACTAGTGTCTCAAAGCTGGTTACCGTGGAGGTTAACGTCTGAACTTCTCTCACTGTTTCCCTGACTGTTGTAACCTCTGTTCTAGTCTCTGTCACTCTCAGGGTTTCCCTCACAACCTCTCTCACGGTCGTGGTGAGAAATTGTGTTGCTGTGGTGGTTTGCGTTATTGTTCTCTCAACTGTTTGAGTCAGCGTTCTTACCTCAGTGGTCGTCGTCGTGATAGTTTGAGTCAATGTTACTGTTACCGGCCTGACCATGGTGGTTGTAACTGTTGTCGTCTGCGTTACTGTTGTTGTAAGGGTTACTGTTACAGTCTCCGTTACCGTAACCGTGGGGGGTACTGGTGTTGGTGGCGGAGGTGGTGGGGGCTGTAGTCTCACAACGTATAACACCCACTGTAAATCCCCAGGCTCCCGGTCAAACCCAGCTATGTACGCTACATCGCCTACCAATAGGATCCCGTAGGCGTAGGAGTCGTAGGCTTTCTCATCTAGATGCCTTTTAACCAGCATGTTTAGATCTCTATCTAGCACGTAGATAGTGCTCCTCACGTAACCACCATACTCCTCGCCTACAGCCACAAGGTACCCTTGCGTGTAGGCAACATCTCTTATGACTGTGATAGTATCATTAAACCTTGCTACCTTCAATATCGAGCCATCGCTACTAAGCTTAACAACAGCACTCCCCACAAAACCGGTTTGAAGCCGTGTTAATCCAACGACATAAGCGTTACCTTCACCATCAAAGGCTATGGATGAAGCAGAGCCCTCAACATCCAAGGTGAGGTTTTTAACGGAGCTCATATCACGTGGATCCACTATACTTATAAACCACCTTAATGCTAAAGAGCTGAGGTCAATCTTAGCCCCTACAATCCAAAGGTAGCCCTTGGTAGGCTCTAAACCCAACCCTCCCAGCTGTATAGCATATCCTGGTTCAACCTTTGGTCTAAACACTACAACTCTATTAAAGTCTCTATCAAACTTATCCACTCTCGCTGTAATCTCCAGAGGTCTAATCTCGATTCCACCAACGTATAGGTACTCGCCATCTGTTATGGCTGAGCTCGGATTACCTTGAACCCATTCTAAATCCCTGATGGTATAGTTGCTGAGATCCAGTTTAGAGATCATGAGCTTTGCTTTTAAATCTGCTAGGAGACCTGTAAGGGTTATGTTGGTGAAGGGGATTACGAGGTGTGAGCTGAATATAGCACAGCCGCTTGGATGACCGTCAATGTTAATATGGCTCTTTAACTCCACCCCATTAAGCCATGCCTCCACCCTACCTCTAGCCGTTTGAAAATCCCTCGTGATGTTTATGAAGCCCACCAAGTACACCATGCCGTTGTTCTCACATACCCACATCGCTTGATCATCATTCCTGGTAGGATTGCTCTTGGTGATGTGTAACACCTCTAACACGAAACCCTCCTGGCTTTGAATGATACCCCCAGGGTGTGCTTGAGGATATGCTTGTACAAGCAATGCTACTATGGCTATGGAGGCTATTACTGTGATAACATGTTTGCCCACTCGCCCTCACCCTCGTCTGGGTGTTGATAGCTTAGGTATTTAAAGCTTAGGTGATACTAGTGGAGCGTGGTGGCTCCTAGATGGATTACCGTTTGAAGATGCTAGCTAGTGGGACCACCACTGTTGGTCTAGTGGCTGGTGACTATGTGGTGTTAGCTGCTGATAAGAGGGCTACTGCTGGTTTTATGATTGCTAGTAGGAGGGTTAAGAAGATTGTTAAGCTCACAGACTACGCTGTAATGACTATGGCTGGGCTTGTTGCTGATGCTCAGATGCTAGCTGATATTCTTAGGAGTGAGGCTAAGTTATACGAGTTAGACACGGGGTCTAGGATGAGTGTTAGGGGCATAGCAGTACTCCTATCTAACATACTATTCTCCTATAAAGCTCTGCCCTTCATAGTCCAGGTTTTAGTGGGGGGTTACGATGTTAAACCAAGGCTATACCTCCTAGATCTCTTCGGTAGCATAACTGAGGAGAAGCTTGCTGCAACAGGCTCCGGCTCTCCGGTAGCCTATGGAGTTCTAGAGCAACACTACAGGGAGGATTTAAGCTTAGACGAGGCGGTTAAGATAGCAACTGCAGCTATAAGAGCATCAACGCTAAGAGATGCAGCGTCAGGCGATGGCGTGGATATAGCAATTGTGGGTAGAGGGTTTATCGAGGAAAAATTTATACCCTTCACCTCTATAACTGTATAACAGGCTTCTAAGCATACCGGTGGGTTATCTTAGGAGGTTAACCCTAACACAAGGATACCCGGGCTATCGACGGGGCTAGCGTTAGAGGTGTTATGATAAGGTGGTGGAGGAGGTACCTGAGTATGGGAGAGAGTTTAGGGTTAGAGCGGTTCAGGAGATAACAAGGTTCCTGGAGGGAGCGGATGTCTCCAACATAGAGTTTGAAGGGCCCGAAATAGCTGTATATATTAGAAACCCGAGGTTCATATCAGAGAACGAGGATAGGATTAAGGAGCTAGCTAAGCTTCTAAGGAAGAGGGTTGTTGTTAGAACGGATCCTAGGGTTCGTAAGTCTAAGGAGGCTACTATAGAGTATATCCTGAGTCTCGTGCCGAGCGATGTAAACGTCTCTCCTGAGGATATACAGTTCGACGATATACTGGGGGAGGTTAGGGTTTTAGCAGATAAACCTGGAAAGCTTATGGGTAAAGGTGCAGCCCTAAGATACCAGGTTTTAGCTGAGACTGGCTGGAGGCTTGAGGTTTACAGGAAGCCGCCTATGGCCAGCCGTGTCCTAGACTCTATAATGAGGCATCTAGCTGTGGCATCTGCTGAGAGGAGGAAGGCTCTCAGGGAGATAGGGGATAGGATATACAGGGATATAACTGTGGGTACTAGGTATATTAGAGTTATAGGTCTTGGGAGTTTCTGCGAGGTTGGAAGAAGCGCTATACTAGTTGATACAGGTGAGAGTAAGGTATTACTGGATTCCGGGATCTCGCCTTCATCCAACGGTGTCGACGCACTACCATACTTTAACACACCAGAGTTTAGGCTTGAGGATCTAGATGCTATCATAATAAGCCATGCTCACGTAGATCATATGGCTGCTGTACCCCTACTATTCAAGTTCGGCTACAGAGGGCCTGTCTTCGTTACACCCCCCACAAGGGATTTAATGTTGTTGATGCTAACAGATTTCATCGAACTTACGAAAGGCGAGGGTAGAGAGCCTCTATTCACTATGAAGGAGGTGGCATTGATGATGACAAGGGTTGTACCTGTTAACTACAATATTGTAGTTGATGTAGCTCCAGATGTGAAGCTAACGTTCACCAACGCAGGCCATATACTAGGTTCTAGCCTAGTACACCTTCACATAGGACAGGGTTTGTTTAACCTACTCTACACAGGGGATCTGAAGTATTATAGGATTAAGGGTGATAGGGGGACTAGGCTACTGCCACCTGCTAATGAGGAGTTCCACAGGGTGGAGGCGTTGATAATAGAGGGTACCTATGGTTCTAAGGAGCCGCAGCCGAGGGATAAGGCTGAGGCGGATCTCATAGCCCTAGTGAATAAGATTAAGGAAACGGGGGGTAAGCTGTTGATCCCAGTTATGGCTGTGGGTAGGGGCCAGGACATACTGTATGTATTGAATACGGCGTTGAAGGAGAAGAAGATCCCGGAGGTTCCAGTGTACGTTGATGGGATGATATATGAGGTGACAGCCTTATACACAGAGTATCCGGAGCTCCTAGCAAAGCCTGTGAGGGACGCAATGTTATATCAGGGCGAGAACCCCTTCATAGGATCTAACATAGTCTATGTTAATGACGAGTCTAAGAGGCAGGAGGCTACATACAGTCAGGGTCCTGCGGTGATAGTGAGCACAAGCGGTATGATGACGGGAGGCCCTATCATAGAGTACTTCAAGAACCTAGCTGAGGATGAGAGGAATATACTGGGGTTTGTTAGCTACCAAGCCCCAGGGACTCTAGCTAGGAGGCTTGCTGATGGAGAGAGGGAGGTTGAGGTTAGGGATGATTCGAGCGTGAGGAAGGTTAAGGTTAGGATGGACGTTGTGTCAATAGAAGGTTTCACAGGCCACTCTACTAGAAGTGAGCTAATACAGTTCCTGAGATATCTTAGACCTAAACCTAAAACAATTATACTCAACCATGGGGAGCCCTCAGCGCTTCTCAGCCTAGCTCAGAGCGTTAAGGAGTCGTGGGATAAACTAGGGTTTGAAGCCCCCCCAGAGCTCCTGATACCAGAGAACCTTGAATCGGTCAAGCTTTACCCTAGAAGCTCTAAGGTTAGAGTAATGCTATCTTATTAACGCAACCGCATTCCACAGCCTATCACCAACATGGTGTAGGTTTCTAAAAGCCTTCCCCCTACCACCTCCAGCAACACTCTCAGATAAGCTCCTAGAATCGACGAGAGCCTCCCCTACAGCAACGGGAGATTTGGACTCCTCATCAACTATAACCACGATAGATCCAATACCAAAATCCCCGGAGATCCTCCTAACACCTGGAACCATGAGATCAGCCCCCCTGACCATAGCCCTAGCAGCACCCCTATCAACATAAACCTGAGGAAGCCAACCGTAACCTATGTCGAGAAGCAAACTCAAAGCCGGGATCAGCGTACTCCCAACCCTAAAGAAAGCCGCCTTACCGTCGAACATGTAGAGTGTGAAACCCTCGAACTCCGCAACCTCAACCAACTTAGCATCACGCATCGGAAACGAAGGGTAACGTTTCACGAGCTCCTCCAAAAGCTCCCTAACAAACCGCTTCTGCAAAGGATGCCTTCTAACAGGCTTGATCGCGCCATCCATAACCCTGCTACCGAGCAGGAACTCCACTACTCTACCCTTAAAAACTATAACCCAAACTAGAGCGATTAAGTTAAGTTCGGGGACTTTAACCGAAGACGGGGTGTTCAATTGTAATCCTCTTCCGCACCTCCACTAAAGCTGAGAGCTCTCTAAATCCTTTGTGGCTCCGACTATTGGACTATTGGGAGGAATGTATAAGAGTTTTGGTTTAAAGAATGTGTTGTGGTGCTTGAGATGAGCCAGTTGAGCCCCTCTACGTTTAGGGAGCTTAAGAACTATGTTGGTAGTAGTGTGCTTATAAAACTTAAGGGTGGGAAGGGTATTAAGGGTGTGTTGAAGAGCTACGATCAACATCTTAACCTTATAGTTGAGAATGCCGAGGAGGTTGATAGTGAGTCTTCGAGGATGCTGGGTTTAGTCTTGATTAGAGGGGATAACGTTATACTGATAAGCCCGGCGCCTAAGTAACTCTTTGATGGTGTGGGGTTTTGGTTAAGGGGACTACGTCTTTTGGGAAGCATGGTAGGAGTAAGAGCCACATTGTTTGTAGGAGGTGTGGTAGGAGATCATATAATGTAGCTAAAGGCTATTGCGCAGCTTGTGGTTTCGGGAGGAGTAGGAGGCTCCGTAGCTATAGTTGGCAGAATAAGAAGGTTAACAGGGTTAGGGTTGTATGAGCTTGGAGGCCCGTTTAGGATCCTTTGATTCTAACAGGCTTAAGCTTAAAAGCTACATGGAAGCTAGGGGTTTAGAGGTACTGGTACTCCTAGGTAAGGGTAACATTGTCTACGCTACAGGCTTGAGAGAGCCTAGTGGAGCTCTAATCCTTTCAAGGGAATGCGGAGATGTAATGCTAGTGCCCCTCCTAGACTATCACAGGGCCTCTGCTAGCTCCCCGCGCGACGTGGAGGTTAAGGCTTTCTACAGAGCTGGAGAGGAGGCTATTAAAGGCGATGTACCCAGTAGGGATTTGATAGTAGGGGGGCTGCAGGATGCTGTAGTTAAGATTGTTGAAGAGTGTAGAAGGAGTTCCCACACTGTAGGTGTTGATTTAAACTGGGCTCCTAGCAGTATAATTAGAGCCCTTGAGGTTAAGATTCAGCTAGTGGATTCTAGTGGTGATGTAGCTAAGATTAGGAGTGTTAAGAGCGACTGGGAGGTTGAAGCCATAGAAGCATCGCTTAGAATAGCTGAGGATACTATGAGGAGGGTTCTTGGAGAGGCTAGGGAGGGGGTTACAGAGCTTGAGCTCTCAGGGCACGCCAGCCTTAACATGAGAAGGCTTGGTGCGTGGGGAGAGGCTTTCCCAACTATAACAGCATTCTACGAGAACACAGCATACCCCCATCATACACCTACCCAGATGAAGCTAACACTACCAGGACCCCTACTAGTAGATCTAGGGGCGGTACTAGCAGGCTATCACAGCGACCTAACAAGGACACTGTGGTGGGGGGCGGGAGGGGCTGAGTTCAGGAAGAAGATAGAGATGGTCGTAGAGGCGCAGGAGTCAGCTATAGATACCATAGCACCCGGTGTTGAAGCATGGGAGCCTGATAGATCGGCTAGGCTCGTTCTAGAGAAAGGAGGAATGTCTTCGTATTTCATCCACGGTTTAGGCCACGGTGTTGGTGTTGAGATACACGAGGAACCCTACCTAAGACCTGCCTCGAAGACTGTACTAGAGAAGGGTATGGTTGTAACAGTGGAACCGGGGATATACATACCAGGGCTTCACGGGGTAAGAGTAGAGGATTTAGTATTAGTAACAGCTAGAGGTAGAAGGGTTCTAACGAGAATATCGAAGATCCTAGGTTAACTTGCAATAACCGGTGGGTTTAAAGCCTCAGAGACAAGCTACTGCGGGGTCTTTAAAATCCACATCCCCTTATCTTCATCGTACACAGCCATCCCAGCCTTCGCCATCTTCCTTAAGAGTCTCCCCGCCGCCTCCCCTAATGCGACCTCCAGTAAGCCTACAGCTTCTTCTAGATCACCTACACTTATCTTACCTACTTCATCCTCAAACCTCGCCCAGAAGTCCGGGTCTAGAGCTACCCTCTCCCCGCCAATGCTAACCACCATAGCCCCCTCCTTCTTCAATTTTTCAAAGAACCTCTCAGGGGATTTCATCCACTGCACATCCTCCTGGAACACAGCCCCTTGCTCCTTCAACCTCTCGATAGCTGTTGGCGGAGCTCTCTTAACCTCCTTAAGCCTCTCCCTCGAAACCTCTCTGGGCTTCTCAACCTCGCTCTTCTCCACCAACTCTACTAAGTCTGCTAGCCTCCTAGCTATCTCATCTATCTTACCAGTGTAGGGGTTTAACAGGTCTACCATAATCCTTTCAAGTCTCCTAGCCAGAGCCTCGGCCTGCTCCCCCTCGCCAGCACTCCTACCAACCCTCCCCTCTATCACATCCCTAGCAAGCCCCCTAAGATAGTCTGATACCAAATTATAACCCTCCCTCCTAGCAATAGCCTTTAGAGCCTCATACTCACCTCTAGAAAGTTCAATCTTCACTAAAACCTTATCCTCACGCCCCCCACTAGGCTCCCCCAAAAGATCCACCCCCTAGTGGCTAGTATTGTTTAAACATAATATCCTATTATCCTCTCTAAGCCCTAGCGTAGAGCCTGACCTGGGTGGTCTACTTGAAGGTTTGAAGGTTTAAGTGTAATGTAAAGGCTATATGTTAGCGTAAGCTATGATCCTCCTATCTCTTGCAAGCCTGAGGTCGTGGAGTGCTCTAGCCGCTAGTCTTAGTGCTTCCCTAGCTGTCTTTGATACCCCTATGCCAGCCTTCAGGTCACCCTCCTCTACGAGCCTCTCAGCTAAGCTTATGTAGTTTAGAGGTGGTAGTATTACTAGTATGTTGTCCCCTCCTAGGTACTGCGCTATACCTCCCCCACTCTCAGCTACCGTTGCGAGTCTTCCTAGGAGGCTTAAGATCCTGTGGTATGATCTTGTAACACCTTCATAGGCTGTCGCTCCAGTTATGTTATTTAAATCTAGGTGAGCTATTGCTACTACCTCTTCTCCAGGGCAACTTGTATAAGTTAGGCCTCCAATCTCGGTTTTAGCTAGTAATTTGAACGCCCTAGCCTCAGCGTCTACAGGGTTTAGGTCGCAGGAGCTCGCCATCCTAACCCCTACTTTGGAGTAGCTCCTAGCAACATCTAGCATCTCAACAAGCGCTTCGTATCCCACGTTTGACGAGAGTATTAGCATGTAGTCGTACCTAGTAGGCATGGAGAAAGCTCCATGCTTTGTAGCCACATCCTGTAACGCTAGGTACAACTCCGCCTGAACCCTCTGTATAAGCCACTCCCTATCACTCCCGAGACCCTCAGTCCACTCCCTATAGCCAATCTGCTCCAACACTGTTATACGAGTGTTGAAAGCCCTAGACTCCAAGATCTAAGCACCTCACTCAACAATTATAGTCTTCCCCTCATACCTAGCAGACTCTACAACCTTCCTCCTCCTAGCTAGCTTAACAGCGGATTCAACAGCCCTTCTAGCATACTCCTCAGCCCTCTCAAGAGCTTGAACCCTAGAAGCCCCAGGTCCTATAACGCCTAGGGTAACAGGCTTACCGTACTGAACCCCTAAATCTAAGAGCTTTCTAGCAGCCTGATGGGCTACAACCTCATCATGTTTAGTCTCACCCTGAATAACAGCTCCCAGAACTACAACAGCATCGACATAGTCAAGCCTAATAACCTCCATAACACCATAGGGTGTATCATATGTACCTGGAACCTTGTAGACAATAGTAACCTCGGCATCGAGGAACTTAGCATGGTCTAAAGCCTTCTCAAGCATAATCCTGGTAACATCGAAGTTGAACTCTGAAACCACAACAGCCAACCTAACCCTACCGGGCATACAAACTCCCAAAGGGATACTTAAAGGGGAGCACACCTTAAAAACCATAGCACTATACAGTCACTATACAGTCCACAACTCGAAGCCTCGCCTTCTCAAGGCGGGAAGCCGTCAGCTTACACGTGAGGGAGAACTCCGTCTAAACCCCCCAGCCTCCTCCTCCTGGAGTCTCTATTATAACCTCATCTCCGGACTCCAGGTCTGTTGTAAACTTGCTGGGCATTAAATCCTCCAACCCATTGCTCCTCCTTACGATTACCCTAGCTGGTTTCCCGGGTTCACCGCCCCATAGGCCGTATGGTTTATGTTTAAACCTCTCAGCTAGGATTGATAGTCTTGCTGGTTTTAGTGCCTTGAAGGCTCTTATTATCCCATCACCCCCTCTATACCTCCCCTTGCCTCCACTACCCTCTCTTATCCTATAAGCTGTGTATAGTATAGGGTACGATCTCTCGGCTACCTCTATTGGCGTGTTCAGAGTATTCGTCATGTTAACGTGGACCCCGCTAACCCCATCTTTGCCAGGTCTCCCTCCCGTCCCCCCACCAATGGTTTCATAGTACGCCCAGTACCCTCTCTCCTCATCGTAGCCGCCTAGCATTACATTCATCATCGTACCAGACCCGGCTGCTGGGATCCTGTCTGGTACGGCTTCAGCTAGAGCTCTTAAAACTACATCTGCTATCCTCTGGCTGGTCTCCACGTTACCACCAGCTACAGGAGCGGGTTTCCTAGGATTGACTATAGAGCCTTCAGGTGCTACAACGTCTACGAGGCTGTAGAAGCCCTCGTTAACCGGTATATCTTCTTTAACAGCAACTCTTACAGCATAAGTTGTCGCAGAGAATGTTACACCATACACAGCATTCAAGGGAGCCTGAACCTGCTCCGATGACCCTGTGAAGTCCACCCTAACACCATCACCTTTAATCTCAAGGGTGCATTTCAACACGAGATCCCTATCTGGGAGCTCAAGGTAGTCGATGGACTCGTACACGCCACGCCTCCAGGAGGTCATACCATTTAATGTAAGCCTACGAGCATAGTCTACAGCTCTCCTCCAACCCTCCACTACAGCTTCTAAACCATACCTGCCGATAAGCTCTGAAACCCTCCTAGAGCCGACCCTATTAGCTGCAATCTGTGCATTCAAATCGCCTACGGCAACCCTGGGGGTTTTACTGTTCTCCACTATAAGCCTTAACAAATCCCTATCCACAAACCCCCTCCTCACCATCTTAACTGGAGGTACTATTAATCCCTCCTCGTATATGGTCCTAGCGTTGGGGTTCATACTACCCGGTATAGGGCCCCCTACATCCACGTGGTGAGCTTTATTAACAACATATGCCACCAGCCTTCCACCTACGTAGACGGGGGCTAGCACCATTACATCGTTTAGATGCGTTCCAGACATGTATGGGTCGTTTAACACCACCATATCACCGTCCTCCAGCTCAACACCCTCCCTCTCAAGCCACCTTAGCGTATTGAGTACACCTACCCTGAACGACCCTAGATGTACTGGTATGTGCTCAGCCTGAGCTACAATCCTACCCTCACTATCAAGTACAGCACAGCTATGGTCCATCCTCTCCCTGATGTTAGGGGAGAACGCTGACCTCTTTAGGGCAACGCCCATCTCCTCAGCTATGAATATTGTAGCCTTGTGTATGAGCTCCCAGGATACCATTTAAACCACCCCGATCCTAAGCTCCCCGTGACCCCCTACAACTGCAACCCAGCCTGGTGGTATGACCGTTGTTGAATCGTACTCCTCAACTATAGCAGGCCCCTCAATCTTGTAGCCTACCGGTAGGTCGTCCCTCCAGTAGACCGGGGTGTTAACCCAGCCGTCCTTGAAGTAAACCTTCCTAACAACCTTCACCCTAGGCTCTCCTAGAGCTCTAGGCTTCGGGAGGCCCGGCTTAACCCTTCTTATCACCGCGAAAACCCTAGCTAAGACAACCTCCACACTCCTATCCTCAAGGGTGAAACCATATGTTGCTAGGTGCTTCTCCTCAAAAGCCCTCCTAACATCATCGAGCCTAGCCGGCCTACCGACTGGCACCGTTAGCTCCCACCCTTGACCCTCATACCTTACATCAGCATATCTAACGAAGTAATCAACCCTCCCAAGCCTTCCTAGGAGCTCCCCTTCAAGCTTCAAGTAGGCCTCCTCCAGGTCTACTGGGTAAGCTACCCTAGCTTCAAACCTCCAATCAGCTAGGAGTAGCCCTAGTGCACTAAATAAACCCGGGTGTGGTGGCACCACAACACTTCTAACCCCTAGCTCCTCTGCAATCTCAACCGCGTGCTGAGGCCCAGCTCCACCGAAGGCTACTAGGGTGAAGTCAGCTGGGTCCAAGCCCCTCTCGACAGTCACAAGCCTTATAGCCCTGGCCATCTCAAGGTTAGCTATGCTAATAGCCTCCCATGCTACAACCTCTGGATCCCCTAGGGCTTGGAGTGCCTTGATGGAAGCACTCATATCAAGCTTCATAGCACCGCCCAGCATGTAATCCCCTATCCTTCCGAGGGCTAGGTTTGCATCTGTTATCGTAGGCCTAACACCACCCCTCCCGTAGCACACGGGGCCCGGGTCTGCACCAGCACTTATAGGACCTACCCTGAGGGCTCCAACCTCATCCCTCCATATAATGCTACCCCCTCCGGCTGAGACCTCAGCTAGGTCTACGAAGGGAAATCTGATGGGGTAGCCTGAGCCCTTAACAATCCTACCATGGTGAGCCTCACCTCCAACCTCGTACTCGCTCGTAACCTCAACCTCGAAATCAACAACAGTACCGGCCTTAGCAGTGGTACCACCCATATCAAAGCTTATAGCCCTAGAGATGCCTAGCATCCTTGAGAGCTCAGCTGTAGCGATAACCCCTGCTGCAGGCCCACTTTCGACAATCTGAACAGGTCTAACCATGGCCTCCTCAACAGTTATAAGACCACCGGAGCTAGACATTATGCTAAGCTCCATAACCCCAAGCTCCCTCAAGCCCTTGATAAGCCTCTCAAGGTAACTGGACACTATGGGCATCAAGGTTGCGTTAACAACCGTGGTCGAGGTCCTCTCATACTCCCTAGGCTCAGGGGCCACCTTATAGGATGGAGACACGTACCCAACGTGCTTGGATAAAACACTCTCAGCTAGAACCTCGTGAACAGGGTTAGCGTAGGAGTGTAGGAATATGATAGCAGCACTCTCAACACCAAGAGCTCCGAGCCTAGAGCCGAGAGACTCCAACTCTCTAACATCAAGGGGCTTCAGGATAGAACCTCTAAAGTCAACCCTCTCGTCAACCTCAAACCTAAGATCCCTAGGGACTAGAGGCCTGGGCTTCTCAAAGAGGGGGTCGTAGAGCCTAGGCCTATTCTGCCTACCAATCTCAACAACATCCCTAAACCCCCTAGTAGTAACAAGAGCAACCCTCGGGAGCTCCAAGCCAACCTGACCCCTCAAAGCATTAGTAGCAATAGTGGTAGCGTGGACAACAAAACTAGCACCACCGAGGACACGCAAACCCTCTAAAACAGCAACCTCAGGGCTACGAGGGGTGGAGAGAGCCTTATAGAAACCAAGAGAACCATCCCCCCTAACGTACACGAAGTCAGTAAAGGTCCCACCAATATCAACAGCTACAATCAACATAAGCCACCGCAGTTACTTACTGTTAGAAAAGCTTAAATACCCCTTAGACGTTACACTAGACGCGGTCGAGGTGGTCCATGTGAGCTTAGAGGAGGAGCTTAGAGCATCATTCAAGGAGCCTCTCTCCCTGCTCCTCGCAGCAATCACCGTTATAGTCTATGTGGGCCTCCTACTCGTATACCTCTTCAACAGATCTGACGCAACCTTGTTTAACATGAGCCCTCCACTACTCTACACGTTAACCCTATGGGTGGCGTTGATGGTAGTAGTGTTCGTGGCCGCCTGGAGGGTTTGGAGGTGATGGGTGGTGGTTGAGACGTGGACTTTAGCTACGAGCATCATCATACTGTACCTTGTATTGATGGTAGGCCTCGGCTACTACGCCACGAGGGTTTTAAGAAAGACTCTTGATGACTTCTACCTTCTAAGTAGAACTGCGGGTCTCCTAGTGCTCTTCCTAGCAACTGCTTCAACATACCACTCCGCGTTTGCCTTCCTTACGAGTGTCGCTACGTTTGCAACAACAGGTGTAACCTTCTGGATTGGGGCTTTCGCCTGGACTACGCTAGCTGGTATAGTAGGCTATGTTATTGGGAAGAGGATATACCTGTTGGGTAAGGCTAGAGGCTATATCTCGCCATCAGATCTCCTAGCTGATAGGTTTAACAGCGAGCTCCTGAGGGTCATCACGGCTATAGTGTGGGCTATCTTCATCGTAGGCTATATAACTGTACAGGCAATAGGGTTAGGGATAGTGATTAGTATAGCTAGTGGAGGCAGAATATCATATGAGGTTGGATCCCTAATACTAGTCCTGGCTACAGCACTATACGTAGCCATAGGGGGTCTTAGAGCAGCCTACTGGACCGATGTACTTCAGGGCATATGGATGTACCTAGGCGTGTGGCTAGCAGGATTACTGATACTATACAAGTTCTTCCCAGGAGGCCCTTCGGAGATGTTCGCGGCCGTGAGAGAGGTTAAGCCCGAGCTTCTAACGTTAAACTGGAAAGCCCAGCTACTCGTAGGCAACATAATAGTATTCGGAGTTGGAGTCATGATACTACCGCATCTCTGGATAAAGTTCTACGCTGCCAGAGACACTAGTACTCTTAAATGGACCTCAGCTCTAACAGCATTATACCTCTCAAGCTTCTACATACCAGCGATGCTAGTAGGGCTGACAGCCGCAGTTCTAAACGTTAAGGGAGCTCCAGGGCTTGAGCCTGGGTTTATAAAAGCTCTAACAGATAAATACGGATCAGCAGACGCTGTAATGGCCTACATGATATACACGTTCACCCACCCAGTAGTAGCAGGGTTCCTACTAGCTGGGGCAGCGGCAGCCGCTATGAGCACTTTAGATAGCTTTATAGGCAGTATATCTATGATCCTGACACGAGACATTTACCAGAAGATCAATCCCAGGGCTAGCGAATCCTCACTTGTATGGGTGTCCAGAGCCCTCATAATACTCTTCGGCCTGGTAGGATGGTACCTAGCAATCCAGAGACCCGGCCTCATCTTCGACATAGTAGCTATAGCTGCGGGAGGCGGATTGCAGGTGCTACCAGCACTCCTACAAGCAGTATTCCCGACGAAGAGAGTGTACATAAACAAGTACGGTGCAATCGCAGGGCTAATAGTTGGAGCAGCACTAGTACTCATAATGAGTGTTCAAACAGCTAAGTACTTCGGAACCCCACCATCACTTAGATTCCCCGCTGGAGAAGCCTCACTCTACGCACTAATAGTCAACATAATAGTAGCCCTAATAGTCACGGCTATAACAAGGGGAAGAAGTTAAACTAAACATCGAACCCTCTCCCCTCCCACTCTTCCTTTTCAAGGAATCTTTTTAAAACCATATTGAGAGCTAAGCAAAGACTATAAAAACTCTTTTTAACGAGAGCTTAATGGTGGTGATCTAGTGCTCGTTAAAGCTAGCATTGAGGTTGTAGGGTTTAGAGGTTCTAGGAAGGGTCTTGCCATTGTTGATACGGGAGCGTCTCTCACACTATTAGATGAAATTGTTGCTAGGGATATTGGTGTTAGGATGACGGGGAGGGAGCTTAGCTTAACTGTTGCTGATGGACATGAGGTTAAGGGTTTGCTTGCTATTGTTGACAAGCTTAGAGTTGAAGATGAGGAGCTCCCAGGAGCCCATGTTGCTGTAATAAGTTTCCCTGAGAGGCTCAGGGATAGGCTTAGCATGTTGAACGTCGACAATTGGGTGATAGTGGGTCTTGCAACACTTGAGATCCTAGGTTTAACACCTAACGTTAAGACAGGGAAGCTTGAAAAAGTTGGAGCTCTAGCGTTGTGACCTTGACTGCTCATAGTTCGACCTCCTTAAGGGGCTTTCCTAGATAGCATTAGTCCTATGCTAAAAGCTTTAGGGTCGCTACTATACCCTTAGGGCTCTTAGGTCCACGAGTCCTGGTGTAATGAGGGGTTCTAGGGTTTACGTGGTTATACTGTTTTCGAGCTTCCCTGCTTAGACTAGGGGGTCTTACAAATTTGCTTATTTACGGTTTGAGGGTTACCTTTTGTGTTTTGGAGGGGTTTCCTGCTGGTTGTTTGCGATGTTTGTGGTTTGAGGGGTGCTAGGGTTTTCCAGGCTTATAGTGGTTTGAGGTTGTGTGGTGAGTGTTTTGTTGAGAGTGTTAGGTCTCGTGTTTGGGGTGAGGTTGAGAGGTGGGGTTTGATTGAGCCTGGTGACTCTGTTCTCCTAGCTGTTAGTGGTGGTAAGGATAGCTATGTTATGCTTGAATCCCTCGCCTTAAGGTATAAGGCTTCTAGGCTTATAGGCCTCTCTATTATTGAGGGTATTCCTGGCTATAATAGGGAGGATGATGTTAGGGCTTTGGTTGACTTCGCTAAGGGCTATGGGGTTGATGTTGTGGTTGTTAGTGTTAGGGATTACGTTGGTTTGAGTGTTTACGAGATGGTTCGCGAGGCTAGATCTAGGGGTTTGGTTGAGTCTGCTTGTACTTTCTGTGGCCTCAGCAGGAGGCATATCATGGACTACTATGCTAGGATGCTTGGAGCCTCGAAGGTTGCTACTGCTCATAACCTCGATGATGAGGTTCAAACTCTTGTCATAAACATGCTTAGAGGCGATGTTATCGGCGTGGTTAAGGTGCACCCCCTAAGCCCCCACCCTGAGGGTGGCGTTAGGAGGGTTAAACCCCTTAGGAAGGTGTATGAGTGGGAGACGGCCGCCTACGCTATGCTTAGGGGCTTTAGGTTTCAGGAGACGGAGTGCATGTTCATCGAGGAGAATCCAACCTTAAGAGCTAAGGTTAGAATCGCACTCTATGACCTGGAGAGAGAGCATCCTGGATCCCTGTTAAGACTGCTAGAATACTTTGATAAAACCCTCCAGGACGCCATTAAAAAGGTTGAGCCTAAGGGGTCAACGTCCACCTGCTCTAGGTGTGGAGCTCTAACAACACAGGGTAGGGGTTTGTGTAAGCTGTGCGAGCTCCTAGAGAGAGCTGGTTTGACGGAGCCTAGGTATACTAGGTTAAGGTTAAGTGTTAAACGTTAAGGTTATTAGCTTTAAAGGAACACTAGAGGCTAGGTATGCTTGACTGGGAGGTGTTTGGTTTTGCCCCTGAGGCCTGCTAGGTGTTATACGCATTTCAGTGGGCCGCCCTACACTAGAAAGGAGTATATACCGGGAGTCCCACCGCCTAAGATAACGAAGTTCGAGATGGGTAATAGGGCTCTACTGGAGGAGGCTGAGGTTAAAGGGGAGCTGGTAGCCCTAGAGGCTGGAAACGTTAGACATAATGCTTTAGAGGCAGCTAGAGTCATGGTTAACAAAAGCCTAGCATCTAAGCTTGGCGAAGCCAACTTCTACTTCAGAGTAAGAGTGTACCCCCACCATGTGCTTAGAGAGAATAAGATGATGGCATTCGCTGGAGCTGATAGGCTACAAGATGGTATGAGGCTAGCCTTCGGTAAACCTGTAGGATCAGCAGCCAGAGTATACCCAGGCACCGTGATCCTAGAGGTTTGGGCTAGGAGTGGTGCTGAGGATATTGTGAAAGAAGCCCTAAATAAGGGTGCTAGCAAGCTACCAATACCATGTAAGGTGGAGATTAGGAGGTTGAAATGACCTCCTCGCCCCTCTTTCGAAGGGCGAGTCTCCCCACATCCCTAGGAGCGTGGGTTTAACCCCACACTCCCCCGAGCAGTACGTCGAACCTCAGCCTTGGAAGCACACTCCACATCTCTCCATCCGGCCCCCATCCCTTAGGGCATCACATTTCAAGGCCGGGAGGCCACGGCCCCGGTGTAAAAACACGATAGCTGGTCTTAGGTTCTCCTGCTCTTTAGAAACTTAGCTAGGGTTACCGCTACCACTATCAACATGTAATAAGGTATGAGGAGTAGGAGCATACCCACCCCTGAGGGGTCGGGGCTTATAAGAGCTGCTATAACCGCTGATGCTATGAGTAGGGCTCTCATAACATTACCTGTTAGCGACGGTATCTCGACGACCCCCGCATAGACTAGGATGAAGATTATTAGTGGTACTTCGAATGCAACCCCTGTAGCTAGGGTTATTAGTATGGCTGAGGACATTATATCCTCTAGGGAGGCATAAGATACAAGCCTATCTGCAGCCACCGTAGCTGATAGTATGAACATCACCTTGTAGGTGAAGGGGAGCACTATTAACAATGCGATGGAGACCCCTAGTAGGAATAAGGCTATTGCTACAACACCTCCCAGCTTAATCCACCTCTTCTCATGAGGGTATAAGGCTGGCTCTATGAAGGCGTAGATCTGGTAAGCTATGTAAGGGCTGGAGGTTAAGAAGCCTATGAGGATCGCTGAGTACATAAGTATCCTAAGCCCAGCGAAGGGGCTTTCAGCTGTAAGCTTCACCTCTATTATATGACCTCCAACCTCTATGGTCTCGGGGACAACATGGTCTAGGACCATCTTAGGGACTACGTAGAGTAGCGGTGTGTACGATGAAAGGCTTATAGGTATGAATGGTACTATGAGGGTTGCTATGGCGAACGCTATGAGAGCCCTCCTAAGCCTTATAATTAACTCCTCTAGGTGCTCCCATATAGTCGCCTCTTTACCCAACTAGACACCTACCCCGATATCCACCTTACACTTTATAGACTAAAGCTTTTTAAAACAAGTAGACTAAAGCTTTAACCCAGGGCGCTTCATACTTGAGGTTGCTGGAGCCCGGGGAGGCTATTGAGGCGGTATACGCGGTTTTCGGGAGGAGTGTTGCTGAGAGGGTTCTCCGAGAGTCTTCCATGGTAGAGCTGGGGGATCTTCATGGGAGGCTTATAGCTGAGCCTGTTAAAGCTCGCATCCCACTACCACCTACTGTTAGGTCTACTCTTGATGGTTTCGCTGTATCCGCTTCTAGCCTGGCTGGAGCCTCTAATAGTAACCCGGTTGCGTTAAGGATCTCCGGCTACTCGAGGATTGGGGATTCGAGGGTGCTAGATCTTGGGTACGGTGAGTGTATACAGGTAGATACAGGGGCTATCATACCTAGGGGGGCTGATGCCGTTATTCCATTAGAGGATGTAGTTGTAGATGGGGGTTACGCTTTATTCACCTACACCCCGCAACCCGGTAGCGGGCTCGCCCTCCCTGCTAGTGATGTAGCTCCAGGAGATCTAATAGCCCCTAGAGGTGCTAGGGGTTACCCGGATCTCGTGGCCGCCCTAGCATCTCAGGGTTTTAGGTTTGTTAAAGCTTCTAGACGTGTTAGGGTGGCTGTTTTTAGTAGCGGGGACGAGCTATTAGAGCCTGGATCACAGTATAGGGTTGGAGGTGTATATGAGTCTAACAGGTACTATCTCAAGAACGTCCTAGGGGTTCTAGGTTACGATGTAGTTGATCTAGGCATTGTACCCGACGACTTTAACCTCGTTAGGGAAACATTGTACAAGGCATCAGAGCTAGCGGATATAGTTATTACAAGTGGAGGTACCAGTGTTGGGTTGAAGGATTACATCTACAGGATACTGGACTCCGAGGGTAGCGTGGTAGTGAGGGGTTTGAGGGTTAAGCCCGGCAAGCCTACCATCGTAGGGCTTCTGAAGGGGACCCCCGTGGTGGGAATCCCGGGTAATCCTAGGGCTACAGTTAACATAACCTGGAACTTTCTAATACCACTACTCGATAGACTGGGCCTCCCAGCCTTGCTAAAAGACCCTATAGTAGGAGAGGCTGTGCTAGCGACTCCCGTCACCCTTGATAGGAGGAGGAGGCTTAGCCTACCCCTCGCCACCGTTAGGTCTAAGAAGGGTTTAATAGCCTTCCCCGTAGCCGTGGAGAGTTACATGATATCAAGTCTCCCCAAGGCAGACTCGAAGGCTGAGCTTGAGGGAGGATTGGAGGTGGATGCAGGTAGTTTTATTAGAGTACTAAGCTACAGGTTTCCTGAGCAAACGCTTATAGCATTAACGGATACTAGGCTCCTAGACCTAGGGGTTTTCGAGTCGAGGGTTGTAACATCAATAGTGGAGGATGCAGTCCCTGTAATCGAGATGCTTGAAGGCTCTAAGGTGAAAATCCTACTCTCATCTATACAGCTAGGTGGAGGAGTGGGGTTGCCTGGGAAGGTGTTGTGGAGCTCTAAGAGGAAGATTGTTAAGATAGGCACGACTAGTTGTAGAAGGGTGGCGGTCTTCAAGCCCTACACTAAGCTCCATACTGGGGGTCTGGTTGTGGATAGAGCTGAGACTGCCCTTACGCTTCTAAACCAAGGTTACACCCAGTGCTCTGTAATACCTGAGGATTACGCCAGAGATAGCCACACAGTTGTAGAGGAGTTGGGGTTGGAGGATGTGTTATTAGTCGACATGGCGTAAAACTATTTAACGTCAGGTTAAACGCTTAATCCTCGGTGCTCCGAGATTGGATGAGGTTGTGAGGGGGGATGTGCTAGTTAGGGATGTGATGAGCACCCCTCTAGTATACGTATACGCATTCCATAGCGTAAGGGAAGCCGCAGCTATAATGGTGGAGAAGAACGTTGGAAGCGTGGTAGTTGTAGATGAGGCTGGAAGGCTAATTGGTATAATGACGAGGACTGATATACTGAGACATGTGGTGGCAAAAGGCCTTAACCCGGATAATGTTAGGGTAAGCGATATAATGACGAGAAACCCTCTCTACGTGCTAGCAGACACCCCAGTAGAGGAGGCGGCAAGGCTAATGGGGTCTAGAGGTGTAGGCCACCTACCGGTGCTAGATCAGAAAACATTTAAGCCAATTGGTATGATATCGAAAAGGGATATACTGAGGATAGCCCCCCACTATATAACGCTAGTGTACGCTCTAAGAGTCGAATCTGCAGGTAGCCAGGGTAGAGAGTAGCGGCCTCCCAGCTCTAA
>JAJHQN010000072.1 GCA_020833325.1 Desulfurococcaceae archaeon
ATTGTAACCCCGCTTTCAGGTGAAGTTTGGGTTGAGCACTAGGATAATAGAGGGGCCTTTCAGGGCTGCAGTTAAGCTACACGACCCAATAGCATTAGAGCATTTGAGAGAGTCTAGGAGAGCTCTAACAACATATTGTTTAAAGCCGGGAGCCACTTGTAGAGCTTACCTCAACCTAGCAGTAGAAGTGGCCTACTCTATGGCTGCCCTTAGACTCTATGATCTTAGAGGTTCCAAGGAATATTCAGGCCTTGACAGCGGTATCATCAGGATCCTAGACGCCCTCATAGCCGTCTACGCTAAACTCCTAGCAGGACTCATAGTGGTGGTCGGCGAGAACGCCGTGGTGAAGTTTAAAGCTAGTGTAGAGGTGGAGGGGAGGGTTTACAGGAGAGGTGATATAGCTAGGCTCCCATTAGATAAGCTCGTAGCATTCACAATAGCGGGGCTCGTCGACCCCTTTGAGAGCGTTGCAAGCCTAGGCTAGAACCCTCTCTACCTTACCTAGAATCTCCGCCTTACCACCTCTTGGTTTAACCAGTTGAACACCGCAGGATAGACATCTAACTGGGAATGTAGCGTGGCTGAACACAACCTGGCTATTACCACAGTTAGGGCATATGATTAGGAGGAACCTACTCCTAGGCTGTGGTATTAGAATCTTCCTCCTCCTAAACTCCATGGCCGGGGCGCTCATAGAAGTCACCTTGAAACCTCCACGAGCTCAACCTTCTTAAGCCTCTCATTGAGAATATGCCGCTTATAGCCACACTTACTACATGCTATCTTCAATGTAATCCTCTTATTAACCTTAGCTAGCCTCTTCTGCTCAGGCTTCCTCTTACTACCGTAACCCTCCTGTTTCCTCAAATACCTCCTCTGACCCTCAGCCATGGTCCTCCTCTGACCAGCCTTGTATATGGATACGCTATGCTCTGTGTGAGTGTTGCACCTTGGACAGTAAACTCTAATCTTCTTCGGGAACTTCAACCTAAACCCCCTGGATCTGTGTTTTCAAGCTTGGAACCTTAAAAGTTTAAGGTGTATCGTGGACTTAGATCTCCAAGCCCTTCGGCTTCCTCTCCTCCTCAGCTCTCACCTTAACTATCCCATAGAATACAGCGCAGCTTATGCAATAACATTTCTGCATCGGGTACCTCATTATTATGGCTCCCTTCTTCTCTAGCTCGCTTGCCAGAGCGGGGTCTACGGGGCTGTATGTCCTAGTTACACATATTATTTTATCCGCTGGCGTTAGCCTACCACAGTTATCACATGGTACGGCTCCGCTCTTACCCTTACCCCCCTTCCTCCTCCCTCTACTCTCCCTCTTCTTAGGCATTATACTTTCCCTTCCAACCTAACTAGTTCCTCCAAGCTTAATATGTTTTGGCGTACCTAGCCCAGGTTACAGCCTGCCCTCCGCATACAGGGCATCGGAGGCCCTCAGCACTTTCGAGAGGCCACACTATACCTAGTGTTTTAACCTCAAGCTCCTCCTCAACCCTCCTAGCACACTCCTCCCTAGAACACCATGGCATCTCAAGGATTCCACGCTTCTCTTCAGCCCACCTCCTAGCCTCATCCATAGTCTCAGCTCTTCTAAGCGATGATGTCATGTAATCCCAGGCCCTCTTCTTAATGTTAACAGTTATCTCATCGAATAATCTTAGCACAAAACCCACTAACTCCTCCCTGGCGACCTTATACCTTTCAAGGGTATCCCTTCTAACCACAGTTAAAACCCCAGTTTTAACCTCCTCAAGCCCAACGTCAACCCTCACCGGGACCCCCCGAGCCTCCCAGTAGTAGTATTTAGCCCCAGGCCTCAACTCCTCCCTCTCATCAACATTAACCCTAACACCCCCTCCTCTCAGAACCTCCGCTACCCTCCTAGCCTCTCTTAATACAGCATTCCTCTCCTCCTCAGACCCCACAGGTATGGGTATGACTACAACCTGTACCGGAGCTACTAGTGGTGGTAGCACAAGCCCTCTATCGTCTCCATGTATAGCTATTATAGTAGCTATAACCCTATCGCTTACACCATAGCTCGTCTGCCATGGGTAATCAAGGGTTCCATCTGCTAGTTGTATCTTGAAATCAAATGCTTTTGTGAAGTTCTGCCCTAGGTTGTGAGCAGTCCCTATCTGCATAACCCTGCCATCGGGCATTACGGTGTCGAATGCTATGGTATAGAGGGCTCCAGCGAACTTATCCCACTCAGGCCTCCTAGATATGATGTAGGGGATGCCTAGGGCGTCGAACAACTCCCTGTAGATCTCTATAGCCTCTAAAACTTGTCTTTCGGAATCCTCAAAGCTATCGTGAACAGTGTGAGCCTCCTTAAACGTGGTAACCTCCCTAAGCCTGATCATAGCCCTTGTAGCCTTAGTCTCGAACCTGAAGACGCTTACAATCTGGTAGTACTTCTTGGGGAGCTGCTTGTAACTCTTGATCCAGAGGGACTCATAGTATGTTATGTTAGTCTCACTAGTAGGCCTAAGAGCAAGCTTAACATCGAGAGGCTCTAAACCACCATGGGTAACCCAGTAAACCTCATCCTCAAAACCCCTAATGTGCTCAGACTCCTTCCTGAGGAGAGTCTCGGGTATGAGGAGTGGGAAGAGAACCTCCTCGTGACCCCTCCTATCGTGGAGCTCTCTCACAAGCTCTAAAACCCGCCTCCTAATCTGAAACCCATATGGCATCCAAACACCCATACCCTTAACAGGGTACCTACCATAATCGTAAACCTCCGCCTCCCCAATGATCCAGTCAAACCACTCCGAGAAATTACTCCTCCACCTATCCCTTGTAATAGCGCTCAACACCACAACACCAATAATAGTTTCTAGGCTAATACCTTATAAAAACACGCTCTTTGATGGGAGAGTAGAGGTCAATGTAAGCAGTCTAGCCTAGTTTAGACTATAAGGATTATTAGCAAGGCTATAAGGAGACCGTATACGGCTATTCCCTCCCCTAAGACCACTGCTAGCAAAGCCGGCCCGAAGACCTCTCTCTTCTCGGTTATAGCGCTTATGGCAGCAGCCCCGGCCATGCCTACTGCTACCCCAGCACCTATAGTTTTGCCGATTATTATTAAAGCCCTCTCCGTCTCCTGTGCTTCAACAGTTAATGCTGTGAACGCTACTAACATAAGGGCCGCCACTAGTACTAGATAACCTCTCCAACTTAACCTTTAAACACCTTTGACCTAGCTACCGGTTTCTCCATAAATATTTTTAAAGAACTTAGGTAGCCTTACACCTCTCTGCTTCTGGTATTCCCCTGAGTACGGTTTAGCAGATGGAGTCCCCAGCTTTACTAGGACTAGGTGTAGGAAGCGGTCTCCAGCGTATAGCTTTACGGGGAAGCTTGAGCCTATAACTTCTATTGTTAGTTGTCCTTCGAAACCTGCATCGACAGCAGTTGATGGCACGTATATCCCTGTTCTAGCCCATGTACTCCGGAGGTTGACAAGACCCGCTATGTAGTCTGGTAGTCTTATATACTCTAACGTGTGTAGCAACACGTGCTCCCGGGGTCTAACAATTATCTCATCAGCCTCCCCGCATTCGTAGAACTCACCTGCATCTCCAGGGCTACGGGGGTCTAATAGCTTATCCGTACTCTTAAACCTACAATAACCCCTACCAAGCCTTAAATCGAGACCGTTCTCCCTCACAACCTCAGGGTCGAGAGGGTCGACTACAAGATCCCCCGCTTTTATCAACACCAGTATATCCCTATCACTTAGTATCACAGGCTAACCCCCCATCGCTTAAACGAGATGCTGTGCTTTTAAACGGTTAAAGGCTCGATACCATGTTTTAGAGCCCCCTCATGTTATATAGGTTCTTGGAGGTCTCCTTCTCTTGGTGTTAGGGTTGGCAATCTTAGTTGACCTAGGACTATGCCCTGATTTCATGGTGTTTAGGAGGGTTTTAAGTGGGGAGAGGGTCCTTGTAGGGGAGGGTTTGGTGAGAGCTCTAGATACCGCTAGGTCTGCCCTTGAATCTGAGGCTTCGAAACGTAGGGTGTACGGGTATTGTTCGGGGTTGGGGGCTTTAATGGATAAGAGTGGTGTTTGTAGCCCTGAGTGGGAGCATAGGGTTTTGGTTGAACACGCTGTAGGTGTGGGTCCTCTAGCTCCACCTGAGGTTTCAAGACTCTTCCTCTTCATAAGGCTTCTCCAGATGTCTCAGGGTTTAGATCCTGTTAGGGGGCTTTTAGCCTTGAGGATAGCTGATGCTCTGAACTCCGATATAACCCCTTTAATCCCTGTTAGGGGGAGTCTTGGTGCTAGTGGTGATCTAGCTCCTAGCGCTCATGCATTCCTCTGCATTTTCAGAGGTGTCGGCATGGCTCTACATAGGGGTTCTAGGGTTGAATGCTCTGAGGCTCTTAGATCTGAGAGCCTGGATGTAGTTGATCTCAAGCCGGGGGAGGCTCTAGCTCTGGTTAACAACACCTCTTGGAGTACAGCTCTGCTAGCCTACTCCATATTGAGGCTCGAAGATGTCATGTCAAGGTCTTTAAAGGTTGCTAGGAGCTCTCTGGAGTTGTGTAGGTGTGTGGAGGAGCATTACGGTGCTCTCGTGTCTAAGATTAAAAGACACCCGGGTGTAAGTGCAGCCCTCAAGGTATTAGATGAGCTTAGGTGTTCTAACACCAGTAGACTCCAAGACCCCTACAGTCTTAGGTGCACGCCATACATATATGGAGCTGTCCTAGACCTCATAGAGCTCTCCAAGGACATAGTGTTAAGGGAGGCTTGTAGTACTACTACAAACCCGGTTGTAGTCGGTGGAAGAGTGGTGCACTCATGTGCATTCTACTCCATACACACAGCTGTAATAGCAGATATGCTAGCGGTAGGGGCGGCCCACGTGGCTAACGCTATTGAGAGGAGGATAACACAGTTGCTAAGAGGGGATATAACAGGGCTCCCGGATTTCCTAGCAGAGGGCACACCAGTAGGATCTATGATAGACAGCTATGTAGCTACATCGATAACAGCGAGGCTTAGAGCTCTAGCAACACCCCATAGCGTTCACTCACTACCAGTAAGCGGTTTACAAGAAGACGTGGTACCTCATGCTGGGGAGGCGTCTTTGAGGCTAGTGGAGGTTGTAGAGCTACTGGGGGAGCTCATAGGGATAGAGGAGAGGGTGGTGGCTAAAGCCTTATCTCTAAAACAAAACAGGAGCTCTTGAAGCTTTAAGAGTCTTAAGGCTTCCAGGTTAGATGTGGGAGTTCTATGGTTAAAGTAGCCCTTGAGATGGAGCCTGGAGACCTAGTTAGGGTGTTTGGACCTGCAACGCTGAGGGTTTCAAGCGGCCTGGTTAGCGTCCTAGGGGCTGAGCTCGGGGAGGGGGAGTTTTTCGTTATCGGAGAGCTTAGAAGCTATGTTGTTAAGGGGGTTACAGCGTCTAGGATTGATGTGGAGCTTGAAGGGGATGCTAGGGTTGAGCTAGCCTCCCCTGAGGAGGAGCCTTACGATGAGTGGGTTGAGGTTGCAGATTCAATACTATCAAGCTGTCCAACCCCCTGTACTGTTACAGTTCTAGGCTCAACGGACTCCGGGAAGACCAGCTTCACAGCACTCCTAGCCAATAGGGGTATTCTTAGAGGTTTAAAGGTTGCCATTGTAGATGCCGATGTAGGCCAAGCCGATATAGGGCCCCCGGGCTTCATAGGCTTAGCCTACCCTAAAAGCTGGGTTTCATGGCTTAGATTCCTTGAACCTGAAATGCTGAGATTCATAGGCTCTATTGAACCCTCACCTCTAGTAGGTAGGATTATATCGGCTTGCGTGGAGCTCCAAGCAAAGGCTTTGAGCGATGGAGTCGAGCTTATAGTAGTTGATAGCGATGGCTGGGTTGAGGGGTGGGCTGCGCTAGAATACAAGGTGGATTTTGTTAGAGCTCTTAGATCGAACCACGTAGTGGTCATGGGAGATGATAGGCTAGCAGAGTACATAGCCAGGCTGTTCCCAGGTGGAGTGTATAAGCTCACAAGGCCGATGGTGCAGGCTACGAGGAGTGCAGAGGATAGGAGGAGGCTTAGACAGGAGAACTACAGGAGGTTCCTTGAGGGGGATCTGGTGGAGGTAGACCTAGCGAAGACCCCCGTCTACGGAGCATGCATATCAGGCTATAAAGCTGAAGAAAAGCTGGTGAAGATAATAGAGGAAACACTGGGGGAAGAGATGGTAGAGCTGGTAACACGATACCCCGGAGGAGCATGCATATACGTAGAAGACCAAAACCCAGCACTACAACAGGCAATAAAAGAGTTGCAAAAGAAGATACAAGGACTAGAGCTCATGATAATACCACTAAGCACAGCCAAAATGATACTCTCAGCACTAAGAGATGGAAGAGGACACGACTGCCCAGCACTACTAGTAGACGTAGACCTAAGATCTAGAAAAGCACTATTCAAAACAAAATGCAAAGGACCATTCAAATCAGCACTAATCAGCAGAATAAGGCTAACAGAGGACTACAGGGAAGCAGCTAGAGGCAGGATATGGATATAACCTCCAAGATGTGTAGAGGCGAAGACAGGACCTCATAGCTAGCGAATCAAAGCTCAAACATAAACATAAGCTGCCCAACAGAAATTGCAACCCCTTCTCCATCCAACAGCTCTATAATAAAAGAGCTACAATTAAATGACTATGACGCTGTGCTATGTTAAGATAATAACCTTTTAGGGTAAACATATGTATAGGTGTTGCTACATTTCCTAAAAGCCAAAGCTGGGCTTTTCAACCCAGCTGAGCCTGGTAAAGTTGTTGAAGTTCTAGTAGATACAGGTACAATCTACAGTGTTGTAGAACGGGATCTCCTACAACAGCTAGGTGTAAAGCCCATTGAGAGGGGGAGGTTTAGGGTCTTTGGAGGGTACGTGGAGAGGGATGCAGGCGAGGTAGGCCTCGTGATCCTATAGAAGACGTTCGGCACCCGTAGTGTTCGGTGAGGAGAAGGATATGACCCCTCCCCGCCCTTGAAGGGGCGGGGTTTCGAACCTCTGGGTCTAGGGTGTTACCCCTCCGAGCGGGGGTTATGGTTTCCAGCATCATCTCATCCAGGCCCGGGGGTACGTTGTGCTCTGAATACTCGAAGGCGGGGCTCACCCCCGCAACCCCCAAGCCCTCGACTCCAGCCAGAACCTCATCACCACACTAGTAGCATGCTCCCGGGGGGCTTAAAAGCCTTAACGCTCAAAAGCTGTGTGTTGACTCTACCCCGCCTTGAAAGGCGAGGTTTGCTAAGCTTAAGTATCACCTCATCTATATATGGGCTCACGATTATATTAACATTCACAATCTTAGATCTTTTATCAGGTAGTATTAGTTCAAGTGTAGCATGTGAGGTATAGTATGGTAATGTCACCTCACCTCCACCAGTTTCAAGGGTTACCACAGCCTCCGTACTAGGAGGCCATAGTTTAAGATCCCTAGCTATGTGAAGGGGTACAATGATGTCTGGAGTGTCCGCCTCAAACCGCTATTGAGAAGAGCTCTTCCTTCAAAGACTCTATCCTTAACCTTTAACCTAACTTTAACCCTGCAGACCACCGCTCACACCTGCTCTGTAAACATTCTTCTTCTTCATATACCCTAGCTTTCTACGTGGTATTATTCTAGAAACAAACTCCTTAACTAACCTTACGTCCTCATCTCTACTCACACAGGCCCACCATGAGTTGCCTTTAATGGGGACGGGTTATATGTTATATGAAGTGTATAGTTTAACTTAAGCCATCTCCTTTCTAGATTTAAACTCTTGTTAACTTATAGTGTTGTGGTGGTTGGATGTGGTTGATGTAACTTCAGGTGATGTGCTTACGGCTCTCCTATTCCAGGCTGGTGGTGGTTTGATTCTTGGTTTCGCTGCTGGGTATGCTTTGAAGAAGCTTGTTAAAGTGGTGTTGCTAGTGTTGGGGGTGTTCACTGTAGGCCTTCTAGTCCTAGCCTACT
>JAJHQN010000005.1 GCA_020833325.1 Desulfurococcaceae archaeon
GTGGTATCTTAGAACATCACAGGGTGCACCTGAAACTCTCATAACAGCTTCTAATCTGAAGGCGTACACGTTCGTTGATGAAAGTACGTTCAAGGAGCTGAAGTCCCAGGGTAAGGTGGGCGACCTTGAGATACTATTCACCCAGGACACCTACCTCCTAGTGAACGTCTACTCGATAGTAACATCTAAGCATGACAGGTGTAGGGAGGGGCGCTTGGGGGAGCTCCTAAGATCTATAGTGGGGTACGTTCTAGGCGAAGGCCAGGATGTCTTGGAGAGGGAGTATGCTGTAGAGGGGACCTTCTATCCCGCTAGGGGTATGGTGGAGCTTTCGAAGCTCTGGGAGCAGCTGTCAACAATAGAGATTAAACGTGGTGGTTAAAGGTGGCCGAGCCTCTTGTTGATATAGTGGCTAGGAGCATTTATATCTCGTTGGCAGCAGCATTAATAGCCTTCACGTTCGGAGCTCTCATATCGCTTTTAATGCTAGTAACTCCTAGGAGGCTCTCTGAGATGCTGATAGGTGTTTTCGACGCCTTGGTGGGTGCTCCAACTGTAGTTGTAGGGCTTATAGTATACATGCTCATATACCCCGGGGGGCCTCTAGGCTTCCTCAAGCTCCTGTATACACCTACAGCTCTCATAGTGAGCCAAGCCCTCGTAGCCCTACCTATAGTGGTGACACTACTCTATAGGTACTTCGAGCAGTTGTGGAGCGATGTTAAGGAGCTCGTTCTATCACTTGGAGCCCCAGCTGGTAAAGTTTACCCTCTGATACTAAGAGAGTCTCCTCCAGCCCTCATAGCAGTATACCTCATAGCGTTCTCCAGAGCCATAGGAGCTCTTGGAGCTGTAATGGTTGTAGGTGGTGGGATTGAGGGTTTAACGAATGTCGTGACAACAGCTATAGCCCTGGAAGTCCTACTAGGTAACTATGAGTACGCTCTAGCACTAGGGGGAATACTAGTGGTGCTAACCGTTGGGCTGTCGGTAGTCGCGAGGGCGATAGGGGGTTTGGTTTGGAGGTAAGATTAGAGGATGTATGGTTTAGCTACGATGGTAGAAGGTATGTGCTAAAATCGATAAACATGGAGATTAAAGGTGGAGGGTTACATGTAGTCATGGGCCCTAACGGCTCCGGTAAAACGACCCTACTTAAAATCCTATCCCTTATCTATAAGCCCACGAGGGGTAGTGTTATCGTGGATGGTAGGAGCTACTGGGATCTAGGGCCTGCGGAGAGGGACTTGGTTAGACATCATATAGTGTACGTACATGATAAGCCCATACTCCTGAGGGGGGATGTATGGTATAACGTTAGCCTGGGGTTGAAGCTAAGGGGTTTTAATAACTATGATTACCTGGAGGAGCTCATAAAAAGGTATGGGTTATCAGAGCTCCTGAAATCCAGCTCTAGGAGTCTAAGCGCTGGTCAGAGGAGGCTTGTCTCCGTAATTAGAGTTCTAGCCCTAAAGCCCAGGGTCCTAGTCTTAGACGAGCCCTTCAACTACCTTGATAGCAGTAGGGTTAAGATATTATTAGAAGATATAATAGCTATGGCTGAGAGCTCCCTTGTAGTCATTGCTACACACTATGTGGTGAGGGAGTTGAGGGATAACGCTGTCAAGATGTACGAGCTCGTAGAAGGTAGTCTGAGAGGGTAGGGTTAGGCCTGCACTTACTCCACCACTAGTAGCTTACAGTTCAACCCACAACTTCTAATAACACCAACTGCTAATACGAAGAGCCTGTCTACAGACTCTACTGCTAGAACCCTAACAGCACCTCTCCTCAACCTATAGTTCATGCCGGTGATTAGGCTTTTCACCTCAGACTCTGATACCACGCTCTTCCCCTCACCCCTAATAGTTGCTATGAGATCTAGATCCCCGGTAACCCCTCTGAGTAACCTCTCTAGAGCTCCTACAAGCTCGCTTTTAGCCTCAACGTGTAACGCTATGGTTGCTGGTATAAGCCTTGTCATGAACGAGAATTCAACCCTTCTCGACAGCCTTGCTATGGTTGCTGGATCAAGCCTCCTTGATAGTACTAGTAGCACTCCGGGGAACCTAGTCCTTCTAACCTCTACACCCTCATCCCATGGTGTGAACGAGTCTAGGAGCTCCTCCACAAGCCACGTATCCCTGTTGGGCTTGCTCACAGCTACCGCTTTGACGAGCTCGGGCAGTAGCTCGCTAGAGGGCACTCCCAGCACCTCGGACTCCTAGCTTTGCAAACCCTCCTTCCAAGGGCTATTAGGAGTCTGTGGGCCTCCTCAGCCCTCTCAGCCCCAAAGTACTCTAGGAGTGCTCTTGAAACCTCCATGTAATCCCTCCTCCTAGCAAGACCCCATCTCAATGCAACCCTCATAGCATGGGTATCCACAGCGAACACAGGAGCCCTCCTGACGACTGAGAGGAATACATCAACAGTCTTGAAGCCAACACCTTTAACCTTCAAGAGCTCCTCCCTAACCCTAAAGGGGTCCTCTCTTAACAGGAAATCCTCACCACCAAGCCTTGCAACATGCTCTGCAACCCTCTTGATAGTCTCAGCCTTCTGCCTCCACAAACCAGCAACCCTTATAGAGGATGCTATGTCATCAACGGAAGCCCCCAGTATATCCTCAAGCCTAACACCAACCCTCCCCCTCAACGTGAGAAAAGCCTTGATGGAATTCCTATCATTGGTATTCTGGCTGAGAATAACGGAGACCAGGACTGGGAAAGCACCCTCACCAAGGCTATGAGCAACCAAGACAACATACTCCCCAACATCAACCCTAAAAGCCTCAGATAAAACTCTGAAAACCTCACCCCCACTAATAACATCAGCAATACCGGCCAAGACAGGGAACCCCTCATAACCCTACATCCAGTAGCCTAGAAATTAAAACTTATAGTATAGAGTAACCCCTGGGGCTAACATCAACACATGGAGCTCCACCAGGAGCTATTAAACCATAACGTTAAAGTAACCCCCACATCGCCGAGGGGTTACCCCAATGATCTAAGGTAACCCTGCCTCCGTCAAGCCGAGCTCGCCACGCTAGCTATGTCATTCAACCCCTTGAACAGCCACGTTCAACGGTTTAAGCTTTAGGTTGTACGAGCCCCTCTACTAACGTAGGTGAGGTGTATGTGGAGGCTCTATCTAGGCCTAATCGCCCTCACTATCATCGTGTTAAGCGCTATTCTAGCCCTACAATCGCTACCCACCTCGAATACCTCAACGCAGGCTTCTACGGGGGAAGGTGTTGGTAGTACAAGCTTCCGGGTTGAAGTTGCAGACTCTAGCCTGGAGCTCTCGGTTAACTGGAGGTTTATAGTGGATGAGAGGTTGTTTAGAGAGCTAGTTGCTAGGATTGAATCCTACGGCCCCGAGTACTTTGGCATGCACCCTAGTGATATCAGGGTCCTGGAGCTCCTCAAAGAGGATCCCCGTGTCATAGCCATACTTGAGGTTAACATAACGCTAACCAACATGGGGCCTGAGAACGTCTACGTGCTATGCGGGGGAGGCTGTTACAGAGCTGACAGTAGATTTAAATAGCTGTAGATAGCTGTAAATACTTGGTGTAATGGTGTTGGGTGAGCTGTCAAAGACCTAGGCTAGAACAGTGTGGGAGGTTGCCACAGTTCTATAGCTGAACAGCAGGTATTCAAGCTTCGGGGGAGGGGAGGGGTTAACGGGTACAGCCCCCCTTTGATCCGCACTGCGGTGAGGGGGGCTGTGGTTGCCGGGCGTAGATGGGAGCCCCATGGCGTTAGGGCTCTACTGGGGCCCATGAGGTGTGGGTGAAGCTAATGATCCCACACCAAGGCCCAACCCCGCTAACGGAAATACCGTTAGCGGGGAAACGCTACTTCTACCTCCCTAGGAACGAGCTAGTGGAGATCCTCAAGGTACATGATAGCGGATTCTCTTGCACATACGTATCACTAGAGCCGGTTAAAGGTGAGGTAGCAGTCGGTGGTATGGCAGTACTAGCCGCGCTCATAACGGTGAAGCTTAAACCAGGAGACTCTATAAACAACATATACTACTTCGTGATCAAAAAGCCTTCGCCCGAGGAGCCTTTCATAGCGAAGCTCCATGTGAAAACAGATCGTATATGCAAAGTCTACGATATCAACTGCGAGCGTGGAGTTACCAGTAAACACCTAGAGACGACCATGGATATTAAGTTTGGATAGCGTGGAATCCCTCTAACCTTAAAGTTAAACCCCCTAGCAAATATTCAAAGGTTAGCTAGCTCTGTGGAGGAGCTCCTGGATTGAGAAGTTTAAACCCTATGGCTACCCGCTTACCGAACCTCTAACCGGGGCCCCAATAGGATAGGGGGCTCGAACGTGGTCTTAAGTAACCCCTCCATGTCGGACAACCATGGGGGTTACTTTAAAGACCTAAGCTTCTTGGTAACAGGGTATACGCTTGAAGGGGTACTTGGAGAGGAGGTATGCTCTTAGAGCTCCTAGTGGGGTCTGGTCCACCTAGAGTAACCTAATTGTCACGATGAGAATTTCGACAGTCCCTAATCTTCCAGATAGCTGTTTATGACCTTTAAATTCAATAACCTAACTGTACCTGGTGGCTTTACCTGCTTCTACCACGATCCTCTCCATGTGGTAGTCTATACCTCGCAGCTTCTGAGTTGAGTTTCGCTTCGTGGAATCCCCAGACGTGTAGTGTCCACGCTGAATCCTACGAGCTTGGGAACCACGTGCTAAGCCCCCTTGCTATCCTACAGCTCTATCGAGATCCGCGGCAGTCCACCTCCCTCTCTCGGTGGCCCTCTCGATTATATCATCCATTTATAGTGTATTGCGAGGGTTTTCTCAGCCTCCTCTGTAGCCTTGTACAGCTTCTCGCTAGCCTTGACCGGGTCTTTGTAGATGAGAGCTCCGCCCCCCTCAAGGTGCTTCAAGGCGAGCTCTATATGCTGTCTTTCTCCAGGTCTAAAGCTCATAGAATTCACTGAGCAACAGAGGGTTAAGAGAGCTTAATAACATCGGTGGAGAAAATAGCTATTAAAGGTCCTCTGCTCGGGGAGCCATAGAGCCATCTTACCTTATAAAGTTTAGCCTTTAGATAACATATCTCGGCTGGCAGGCTTGGATGTAGGTGGAGGCTACAATCCTCGTGTGTACAAGAGGATGCTTAGGAGGGTTAGGAGGAAACTTGAGGATTACGCTAGATTCTCATTAGACCTCCTTGGTGGTGTTGAAGGCTCGCCTGATGTGGTTGAGAGTGTTAGAGCTAGGCTTGAGGAGCTCATTGCTAGTGGGGGGCTTGAACAGCGGGATGTTGATAAGGCTAAGGCTGTATTGGAGTTTCTGAGGAGTGCTCCTGGATGGCAGGTGGAGTTGTTTAGGAAAGCTTTAAACAAGGAGCTCTCTAGAAGAGCCGCTAAGAGTGGCAAAGGGCAGGTTAAGAGATCTCAGGTGGGGGAGTGGAGGAGGACGCTTAAGGAGATTAGGAGGCTTAAGGAGAGGCTTAGAGGTTATGCTGACTATGTACTAGACATCGTTGGGGATCTAGATGACTCTGTAGATCTAGTGGATCAGGTTAGGGATAACCTGGAGCTCCTCCTAGGCAGAGAGGACACTGTAATACCCGATGTCGTGGAGTTCCCAAGCGGAGAGAAGTATAATGCTAGGACTATCCTGGAGTTTATAAAGAACGCCCCCCCATGGCAACTTGATATGTTTAGGAAAGCCCTGGAGAAGGAGCTCTATAGGAGGAGGAGGCTTCAAGAGGATATAAGGAGGATAGAGGAGGCCCTGGAGAAGTATATCGAAGAACGGGGGGTCCACGTACCATTCCACATTATAGAATTTGATAAGATAGCGTGCTTCGAAGGCAAATGCCACTACATGTTCAAGGTTGAAATTGGGTCTAAGAGGTTTCTAGACGAGTTCGAGGGGACGCTGGAGGAGCTCATAGACCTATTCAAGGGTATTGTAGACGTGGAAGCTGAGAACGTAGAGAGGATCGTCTTGAAAGCGGAGAGGGAGAGGCGTAGGGCGGTAGGAGAGCTACGGGGGTTCCAGGAGCTTCTAATAGAGTTGGAGAAGCACATCTACGGCAACGCCATACTCACAATCTCAGGCCATAAACTAGCAAGGCCCAGACAGTGGGAGGGTCTATCAGACGAGGTTATAACAGCTCTGAACATGGGCCTCCAGAAGGTTGGAGAACTAGAGATTATAAAATGGGATGCCTCTAGGCTGAAAGAAAACCTAGTAGTATACGGTGCAGACCCAGAATTCTGGCCAGAGTTCTACAGATGGCTCTCAAACTCACTAAAGAAGAGCAAAACCATATCAATACTCCTCAGAAGCTTCACAAAGAAAGTAGATGAAACAACAGGACTCCCAATAAAAGAGATAAGAGGTTACATAGTGAGCTTAGAAGGGAACAACATAAAATACCACCAGTTAACAGCAAGAGAGCTCCTAGAAGCATACACAAGAGACCCGGAGACAGGAAAGAGAATAGAGCCAGAACCAGCAGTAATATTCTGCGGCCCAGGAGACGAAAAGATATACCCCACACTCTAAACACGCAAGGCAAGGATAAACTCGTTCTAAAAAGTAACCATGGTAGCTAGGAATTCTCATTTAAACTCCATCTACTACAGCTCTAAAACCTTAAAGCATTCTTGGATCACACGACAAGGAAGCTTCCCCAACACTATTCCAAGCGTTTCCCCGCTAACAGTTTGATGGTATTTCCAAATACCCGTATTTCCGTTAGCGGGGTTAGGCCTTGGTGTGGGATCACTAGCCTCACCCACACCTCACGGGCCCCAATCGAGCCAAGTGCCATTCATAATACTAAAACCCATAATCAGCCCCTAATCATATAAAGTTTAATCCCAAGAAAACCTATCTCTCTCCCCCTTCCATACCCATCTTCATGTCTGGGTAGCTTTAAATCCAATGTTATCTTAGGTAAGGAGTGTACCTCCGAGGTGGCCTCTAAGCCACCCTATGTCGGATTTGATAAGACTCCTAGGAGCTCTTAGGGTAACCTTTTATGAGAATCGATATCAACATTGTAGATGGATAAAGCTATTCTCTACCAAGGGGTGTTTTTAGAAGGCATCGCTATTTGATTATATTGATATTAGATGTCTACTACGAATCTTATTGTCCAGCATCCCATCTCCTCTTTCATGCTCATCTGGGCGTATGTCATTGCTTTGACTACCGTTCTGCTTGGGTGTTTTTCTGGGTTGAACTCTTCTCCCCACGCCTCTGCTTTTAGCCTTGCGTAGTCCTGGTCTACCTCTATCTCTTTCACCTTGAACTTACTGAATACGAGCCTCTGTGAGTCCGTGTATGCTATGAGCTCCTCTATCCACCTGTATAGTAGGTTGAAGAGGTCGTAGCCTTCAACTTCAACCTCAATTTTAACCTTCGGCTCTACCATACTCGTGTCGGTCATAACCTCGTATGTTGCTAGGGCTGCTGTTTCAAAAGCCTCTGATAGGCTTGAGCCTCTAGCTTCTATGAGTACATCTGCTGTATGCTCTAGGTGCTCGAACCCCCTGCATGCGTTCAACCTAGGGGCACCCAGGGTTTTTAGTTACACTCTAGCTATTAAGGGTTTCCCCTTTACACCCTCTACCTTGCTATCCTTGTTCTTCTAGCTCCTCTAGCTCTAACCCGAGCTTCTTTAACAGCCTTCTATCTCTCCTTAGCTTTCTTACCAGGTTCTTTAGGTTCTTGTAGTAGTTTAGGAGCTCCCTTACATCCTCTGTTGTAGTCCCGCTTCCAATGGCTATCCTCTTGATCCTACTCTTATCCACTATATCCGGGTTGTCAAGCTCCTCGTACGTCATACTCTCCATTATCGCCAGCCACCTATCTATCTTCTCCTCCCCCAGCCTAGCGGCATCCTTCATCACCTCAGGTGCTAGTGTTAGCCCTGGTATCATCTGGAGCACCCTTGTCAGCGGGCCCATCTTCCTAGCTGTCTTCAACTGTCTATACACTATCCTTAGATTCAGCTTACCCCTCACTATATCCTCAGCAGCCTTCTCCAGCTCCCTAGCCTCCTCTACAGCCTTTAACCTCTCAAGTATACCCTCCAGATCCCCCAGGCCTAGTAGTCTAGCAACAAACCTCCTAGGCTTGAAGATCTCTAGCTCCTCAAGCTTCTCCCCGTAGCCTATGAATTTAACAACAGCCCCTGTAGCTGCTACAGCTGATAGAACCCCCCCGCCTCTAGCAGTACCATCAGTCTTAGTAACCAGTATACCTCCCACCGGAGCGTACTTGTGAAACTTGGATGCGAGGTCGTAAGCCTTCTGGCCCATAGCAGCATCTATGACGAGTACGACCTCGTCAGGCTTAACCCTACCAGCTATACGCCTCATCTCCTCAAGTAAAGCCTCCTCCTCACCATAACCATGCCTACCAGCAGTATCAACTATTACAACCTCAGCCCCCCGGGCCTTCAAAACCTCGACACCCTCATATGCTATGGTAGCAGGGTCACCTGAATCCAGGCCGTAGAACATAGCCCCAGCTTTCTCAGCAAGAGTCTTAAGTTGCTGTAAAGCCCCAGGTCTATAGGTGTCAGTAGAAACAAGACCCACCTTGTACCCACGGCGAGCATAGAATAAAGCTAGCTTACCAGCACTAGTAGTCTTACCAGAACCCTGAACACCAACCAAGAGGATAACCCAAGGTCTCCTAGGGGGGTCTACAGAAGGCTCCCTATCACCTCCAAACAGCTGAGAAAGCTCATCATAGACAATCTTAACAAACCAATCCCTCCTACTAACACTCGCAGGAGGCTCCTCCCTAAGAGCCCTCTCCCTAATCCTCTGAGACAGCTGGAACACAAGCTTAACATTAACATCAGCCTTCAAAAGCTCCCTCTGAAGATCCCTAACAAACTCGTCAACAGCCCTCTCATAATGACCTCCGCTGAGAAACCTAGCTATGGCAGCTCTAATCCCCTCAAGCAAATCTAACACCAAGTAAAGAATACTAGCTAACTAAAGTCTTTAAGAACATCGAACTCATGGAGAGCGCACAACAAGGCTAGCCATGCGAGGCTAGCGTGGAAACCGGAGATTACGCTAGTACAAGCCAGAGCGGCACCCTCTAAGCTCGGAAACCAGCACATGGAGTAAGGGTAAAGTATAATAGGTGTGCTTTAAGGATAAGATTTTAGGTGTTCGATTATGGTTAAGGCTCCTCAAGGTTACAGGCATAGGACTAGGAGGTTGTTGCGTAAGGATGTAAGGGGGAGGGGCGCTGTTCCCAAGGCTAGTGTGCTTTTGAGGGAGTATAATGTTGGGGATAGGGTTGCTATTAAGATTGACCCTAGCTTCCACTACTGGGCTATGCCTCATAGGAGGTATCATGGCTTGACAGGCGTGATACTGGGGAAGCGTGGTAGCTGTTATATCGTTGAAGTCTACCTAGGCGATAAGAGGAAGACAATCTTCGTATCGCCTGTACACATAAGACCCCTTCCAACTCAAACCTCTAATTGAACAGGGGGTCTTCCTCTTTGGACAGGGTTATTCTAGGAAAGAGATATATTAGCCTACATGAGGCCAGGGAGGCTCTCGAATCGAGGATAAAATCTGGGGTTAAAGTGGTCGATGTACATGAGAGGACGTGGAGTTACCTATCGCTATTCGGCACTAAGGGGGGCGAGGATGCTAGGAGGGCTTTCGAGATGTTGAAGAAACTAGGTTTAAACGATGAGACAGCTGTTAACCTACTAAACATATGCCCTGAGAGTGAGGGGGAGGTTAGAGCTGTGCTGGTGATGGAGAGGGAGTCTGTTTACGACGTGGAGCTGGTCAACAACATACTATCCATTCTAAGGAGGCTTTGCTCCAGCTAGAAGTTACCATTTAAGCCCTGGATGTAAAATTTCGACCCGGGAGAGGAGGCTTCCCGGTGAGTTAAGCTTTGAACGTGGGGTCTGCGGATAGAGAGCCTGGTAGAACGTCTGGCTTTAGATCACAGCATCCGGCAGCTGTGGAGGTTGAAGCTTTAATCCTAGACTACATGCCCCAAGGCTCCTATAATGACCCGCACAAAGAGCATAAGGATAGACCTGTAGCACAGGCTATAGGTGTTAGGAGGTTCACATTAATGGACGGCATACCATTATCCGATGTGGAGGTATTCCAAAGGGTTACCTTGGCGAGGAGCGTTCTAAGAACGATAATTCAACCAGCGGACGTTAAAGGCCAGAAGTTTAAGAAGCTCACAATACTCCTAGCATGCCTACCGGGCCCTGAGAAGATGGTGTACTGCTATCCTATGACACCCCTTGATAAGTGGAGCCTTGATTCCCTAAGAGCTACAATACAGGAGGAGGGAGGGTGGAGCCTTCTAGTAGACTCCCCCCACGAGCTCTCAGCGATAGCTGAGGAGAAGGGGCTCTCACCAGCTATACTCATAGTACCACCTGTTCCGCTGAAATACGAGGATTTAACGGATATAGCTAAGAACAACCTATTGGAGGCTGTTAAGATGATTATTAAGAGCGATGAACGGATATACGTTGAGTTCTTCAATATAGCGGAGGCTGTTAACATAAGGCTTCACGCCCTAGAACTATTCAAGGGTGTTGGTAAGAAGACCCTAGCTAACTTCCTTGAGAGGAGGAAGCAGAAGCCTTTCGAGAGCTTTGAGGAGGTGAAGAAGGTTCTAAAGATAGACCCTGCTGAGGCTTTAGCAGAGAAGATAGTGGAGGAGATAAAGAGGGAGGCCAAATACTATGTCTTCATAGAACCTTCAGACCCTGAGGCACAGTACCTAGGTTACCTCGATAAGGTTAAGAAGGCGTACTTCTCTAAGAGGAGAGGGCTTGGCACGTAGACTTCAATGGACTCTTCCTAGTAGGGAGGAGCTCCTGAAATGGACAGTTGAAACTTTGAGGAGGCTTGGTGTTAAACCTAGGGATAGACTCGGCCAACACTTCCTCGTAGACCCTCGTGGTGTAGCTTTATTCCTAGAAGCCCTAGCAAAGTGGGAGTCATCGGATATGATGGAGGTCGGGCCGGGTCTGGGCGTCCTAACGGCATTAGCGTCTCACATAGCATCACGTATAGTAGCTGTGGAGATAGACCCTCTACTAGCGTCTCACATAGCATCCCTAGCCTCTGACAACGTGGTGGTTGTTAGGGGGGATGGCTTGGATCATGTTACTTCAACGAGTATAAGTGTGGTGTACTCTAACACACCCTACAACATATCAAGCCAGCTTATAGCTAGGATAGCTAGGAATAATAGGATCACATACTCCCTCCTAGGCGTACAACTAGAGCTAGCTAGGAGGATGACTGCAAAGCCGGGGGAGGAGGATTATGGTAGGCTAACGCTCCTAGCTAACAGATACTTTAACGTAAAACTACTTGGCGTAATACCCTGGAGCTCCTTCTACCCAGAACCTGAAGTCTCGGGGGCGGTTGTGGAGATGTGGAGGAAGAGGAGCTGGGTGGAAGGTGATGAGAGCTTCGAGCTCCTAACTAGATGTTTATTCAGTAATAGAAATAAGAAAGCTGTTAAGATAGCATCCAAATGCCTGGGAGTGGAGCTAGGGAAACTCTCATGGCTTGGGGAGAGGAGGGTGAGAGAGCTGGGGTTGGAGGATGTGGAGAGGCTGATGGATATAGCGAGATGAAGCTATGCACCTCCTGGAAATGCTATAAAATAAGGGTACACAAATGCGTTTACAAACCCGCAGAGGACAGTATACTAGCCTTAGAAGCGTTGTATAAACTTTACAAGAGAGGGTTTAAATACGATAGGATCGTAGACCTTGGAACAGGGACTGGAATCCTAGCTTTAGCCGCCTACGAGCTCTTCGACCCTAACATGCTCCTTGCAGTCGATATATCACCCTACGCTGTTAGAAACGCATCATGCAATCTACCACTGGAAGCCCACGTAGTTCAATCGGATGGCTTAAGCTTCCTAAACACAATATGGGATCTTGTAATACTAAACCCACCATACTTACCACTAGAACCTGTAGGCCTAGGAGATACGTGTAGCTGGTGGCTTGAGCTCAGCTGGAGTGGCGGTGGAGGGGTTATGGAGAGGCTTGTCGGAGATAGCATGTCGAAGGGAGGGGAAGTATTACTAGTGTACTCCACACTCTCACCAGTAGGAGTTGAAAGTATAGCTGGGAGCGCCCGCATAGAGGTGTTGGGCTCGCTGAGATTCTTCTTTGAAGAGTTAAAAGTGCTCTACCTTAAACCTAGATTCTAGCTCCATTACTATGGAAGCCCTAGACCATCCATAACCTTAATATGTGGTATAACAATAGAGTGGAATTGGGGGTTCGCGTTTGGATAAGCTTAGGCTCGTGCTTGTTGGTGTTGAGGGGGCTGTTAACCTGGGTATGGTAGCTAGGCTTGCTGATAACTTTGCTGTTGAAGAGCTCTACCTGGTCAAGCCTGGTGCTAGTTTAGAGGAGGCTCTTGAGTATGCTGCCAGGTCTGCTAGGAGGCTCTTGAGCGCCACCATAGTTGATACCCTTGATGAGGCTCTTAGAGATGTGAACCTCTCCATATGCACTTCAGCCTTAGCGTCTAACGAGGATATCCTAAGGGTGCCCGTTAGCCCTAGTGAGGCCGCCACTATAGCCTCTAGCTCTCCAGGCACCGTAGCCCTTGTTATGGGTAGGGAGAGTGTTGGACTGACCAGGGAGGAGCTTGGAATGTGCACCCTACTATCAACTATAGAAGCTAACCCCGCCTACCCCGTCTTAAACCTGGCTAACGCCACGGCAATAATGCTTTACGAGCTCTACAAGGTTAGAGGTAAGCCCCATTACAAGCTGGAGCCCGCAGACCCTAAGATCGTGGGCTTGGTGGAATCCTATGCAAGAGCCCTAGCTAGACAGCTTGTACACGATGAGAAGAGGGTTGAGGATATAAGCTTAGCCCTCAGGAGGATAGCTGCTAAGAACATAGCTTCGAAGAGGGAAGTTGAATGCCTCCTAATGCTCCTATCGAAAGCGTGTAGGAAGATTGGAGAATGTAGGGTTGAAGTACACCCTAGTATATAAGCATAGTGCTACCTCTAGACACTCATATAACTTATTTAAGGCGTGGTAGTATAGGATGTTGGGGGGTGTCTAGGTGGCTTTAGAGATTAGGCCTGAGTGGAAGAAGTTTAGGTATCGTGGTAAGACTTTAGAGGAGCTGCTTAAGATGCAGTTACGGGAGCTAGCGAAAATCCTCCCCGCTAGGCAGAGGAGGAAGCTACTTAGAGGGTTGACACCACAGCAGCAGAAGCTAGTACTCAAGATTAGGAAGATTAGACGTAAGCTTGCTGAGGGAGCTCTAGACAAGCCCCCTACTATTAAAACACATGTTAGGGATATGATAGTTTTACCTGAGATGGTCGGGTTGACGATAGCCGTTCATAATGGAAAGGAGTTCATCCCAGTTAAGATCACCCCCGAGATGATAGGCCGTTATCTCGGCGAGCTTGCACCAACATGTAAGAATGTTCAACACGGAGAACCAGGGCTTAAGGCTACGAGAAGTAGCCTCCATGTTGGAGGGCAGAAGTGATAGGGTGCAAGTCTATTGCCTACATGGAGTTACTCTATTAAATTTAGGGATGAATCTAGGATAGCTAAAGCAGTTAAATGGGATATACCGGTGCACCCCAAAGTCGTAAGGGAGGTTTGTAGCGTACTCAAGGGCATGAAGTTATCTGAGGCTAAAGAGTTCCTCGAAAGGGTTATGGAGAAGAGGGAGGCGGTCCCCTTCAGGAGAGCTCATGGCAAGCAAGCTCATAGGAGGGGTTTAGCTGATAGATGGGGGTGGCCTGCTGGGAGATACCCTGTTAAGGCCGCATGGTATCTCTTAAAGTTACTTGATAACGTTGAGAACAATGCCGAGGTTAAGGGTTTGGATTTAGAGGATTTAAAGATCATCCATATAGCAGCCCATAAGGGTATGACGCTTAAAAGGTGGATGCCTAGAGCTTTTGGCAGAGCCACCCCCAGGTTCAGGGTTACAAGCCATGTTGAGGTGGTTGTTGCCGAAGGTGAAGCCTAGTGACTAAGGTGAAGAAGTTCTTCCTAGGACAAGCTCTCTTAAAAGCTAAGATAGATGAATACCTAGCTCAGAACTTCTACGAAGCAGGGTACGCTGATGTACATTTAGTTAGAACGGGTTTAGGAACTAGAGTGCACATATACGTTGAAAGACCTGCTCTCGTAATCGGGAGAGGAGGGTCTACTATAAGGGAGTTGCAGAGGATTATGAGTAAAGTGTTTAACCTGGAAAACCCTCAGATTACTGTAAGCCAGCCTGAAGCCCCCGAGCTTAACGCCAGGGTTCAAGCTTTTAGAATGGCCAGGTTGATAGAGAGGGGTTTCCACTTTAGGCGTGTAGCTTTTGCAATGATAAGAAGGGTGATGGCTAACGGAGCTCTGGGCGTTGAGGTAACCATTAGTGGGAAGCTTGTGGCTGAGAGAGCGAGGTTTGAGAAGTACAAGGAGGGTAAGGTTTACAAGGCCGGTCATGTCACCGAGGAGCTGGTGGATAAGGCTGTAGCCTACGCTAGGCTGCCAATGGGTGTAATAGGGATTGAAGTTGTAATAACTAAACCTGGAACTCCCCCAGACTATGTTGCCGTTAAGGAGCCTAGCCAGGTTGAGGAGATTGTAGCTAAGATAAGGGAGGAGGTTAAGAGTAAGAGGATGGAGACAGCTAGGTTGGAGGAGTTAGAGGCGGTTTTGGAGGAAGAGGAGGAGTTGGTTTTGGAGGAAGAGGAGGAGAGCGAGATTGCCTCCAAAGCATAAGGTTAGAGCTAGAGATATTAGGGGTATGAGTCCAGAGGAGAGGTTAAAGTTGCTTAGAGAGATGCAGGTAGAGTTAGTGACACTACGTTACAAAGCATCTGTGGGAACTCTAACTAACCCCGGTAGGCTTAGGGAGGTTAAGAGGAACATAGCGAGAGTGCTAACGGTGATGAAGGAGGAGGTTAAGGGGGCTAGAGGTGGAGCTGAGCAAGGATAACATTCTATGCCACGAGCTCATAGGCTTAAGGGTTAAAGTGTTAAACCACCTGGACCCCAGCCTGGAGGGCGTCGAGGGAGCAGTAGTCTGGGAAACCACCAGGTCTATTAGAGTGGATAGGGGGGGAAAGGTCATTTCAGTACTTAAGCCCAGCTCTATACTCCTAGTAGAGATACCTGGATCTGGATGGGTTAAGGTGAGAGGTGACGATATATTGGGTAGCCCGTTTGAGAGGGCTAAGAGGATGGCTAGAGGTGAGAGGTGCGATGCCAGCGTTTAAACAGGTTAAGAACCTTAAAGTGCCAGGGGTGGAGCCGCCTAGGGATGTGTGTTCTGATAGGAACTGCCCCTGGCACGGGAGTTTAAGGGTTAGAGGTGTCATACTAGAGGGTGTTGTGGTTAAGGCTAGTGCTAGGGGAATGGTGGTGGTAAGCCATGAATACCTACGCTACGATGAGAAGTATAGGAGGTATGAGAGGAGTCGTAGGAAGATACACGCCCACCTACCAGGTTGTATTAAGGTAACCTTAGGCCAGAGGGTTTTGATTGGAGAGTGTAGACCCTTAGCTAAAACTGTTAAATTCGTAGTCCTAGGGGTGGTGGGCGGTGGCTAAGAGGAAGTATCTTATAACATCAGCTAGACCCAAGGTTAATGCAGGTCTCCAGGTGGGTAGCTATGTTAGCGTTGCCGATAATAGTGGAGCTAAGGAGATAATGGTTATCAACGTTCCACTTATAAAAACCAGGCTTAGAAGAGTCCCCTTCGCTGGCGTGGGGGATCTTATAGTTGCATCTGTTAAGAGGGGAACCCCTCAGATGAGGAGGCAGATTGTATACGCTGTAATAGTAAGGCAGAGGAGGCCTTTCAGGAGACCTGATGGAACATGGGTTTCCTTTGAGGATAACGCTGCAGTCCTAGTAAACCCTGACGGTACACCTAGAGCTAGCGAGATTAGAGGGCCTATTGCTAGGGAGGCTGCGGAGAGGTGGCCTAAGGTGGCTAAGCTAGCCACCATGATAGTCTAGGGTGGGTGGGATGGCGAGGTTAACTGAGAGTAGACAGCCTAGGAAGCAGAGGCTCGCTCTGTTAAAAGCCCCTCTGCACGCTAGGCAGAAGCTTATAAGCGCACCTCTAAGCGAGGAGCTTAGGGAGAAGTATGGTGTTAGAAGCCTCCCAGTTAGGAAGGGTGATAGGGTTAGGGTTGTTAGAGGGGATTTCAAAGGGCATGAGGGGGCTGTTGTTAGAGTTGACCTAAGAAAGACAAGGATATTCGTTGAAGGGGTTACTGTGAAGAGGCAGGATGGAACACCTAGGTTCGTCCCCATACATCCTTCAAAGGTGGTTATAGTGGCTTTGGATCTTAAGGATGGGTGGAGGAGGTCTATAGTTGAGAGGAGAGGTGGAGAGGTGGCAGAGGAGGCTGGGGGCGGCAAGCCCGAGGCTCAAGCCGGAGAGGGAGGTGGTGTAAGTGGCTAGAATGGGCGCTAGGAGGCATTTAAAAGCTCTGGTTGCACCCGAGTTCTGGCCTATACTTAGGAAAGAGTATAAGTGGACTGTTAAGCCGAGACCAGGACCTCACCCCATGGAGAGGAGCCTCCCACTACTATTGATTGTGAGGGATATTCTAGGTTATGCTAAGACCGGGAGGGAGGCTAGGAAGCTTATAGCGGAGGGCTCCTTTAAGGTTGATGGTGTGGTGAGGAAGGATTATAAGTTCCCGGTTGGCTTCATGGATGTTATCGAGGTTACTAAGGCTGGGGAGTTCTACAGACTCCTACCATACCCTGTTAAGTTCTTCAAGCTTCAACCTATATCGAGGGAGGAGGCTGCGATTAAGCCTCTAAGGATTGAGGGTAAGACTACTGTTAAGGGGGGTCATGTGCAATTACACCTGTTTGACGGTAGAAATATTATGATAAGAGTTGGAGACCCCAGGAATCCTGTTGAAGACGTATACGATACTTGGGGTACACTAATACTATCTATCCCAGGCTCGGAGGTTAAAGGCTACATAGGCTTCGGTGTGGGGAAAGTGGCTGTGGTAATAGGGGGTAAGGCTGTGGGCAGGGTTGGGAGGATTAAGTCTGTGGCTTGGGGTTGGAGGAGGGAGGCTACAGTTGTTACACTAGAAGATCCTAGGGGCAATCTATTCCAAACCAGCCTTAACTACGTGTTCATTATAGGGGAGGATAAGCCCGTCATAAGGCTACCGGAGGGGGCCTGGCCGTGAGCTCCGCCATTCTAACACCAGATATTGTTGAGAGGATTCTGGAGGAGTGGAAAAAGCAGCCTATGAGGAAGCCTAGGATAGTGAAAGTTACATTAAACATAGGCGTCGGGACTAGTGGGGAGAAGCTTGCTAAAGCCCATAAGGTTTTAGAGCAGATAACGGAGGCTAAACCCGTGCCGAGAAGAGCTAAGAAGACTGTGAGAGCTTTCGGGATAAAGAAGGGGGAGAATATAGGCGTGGCGGTTACGCTAAGAGGGGAAAAAGCTTTATCCACATTGAAAAGACTGTTTGAAGCTGTAGGTAATAGGGTTAAAGCCTCCAGCATAGACGAGCATGGAAACCTGTGTTTCGGCATACCAGAGCATATACAGATACCGGGTATAAGATACGACCCCGAAATAGGAATATACGGTCTCGACGTCTGCATAACAATTTCAAGACCAGGCTCAAGAGTAGCCATTAGGAAGAGAGCTAGAGCGAGAATACCGAGAAGGCATAGAGTGACAAGAGAGGAGACTATGGTTTTATTAAGCCAACTCCTAAACATAACATTTACATAGGAGGTGTTAGAGACTGGCTAAATTCAAACCACCAAACCCTAAGAGGATAGGTAGAGGAGCACAAAAATGCCAGAGGTGTGGAACGAGAGACGCTGTTATACAGAAGTACAACCTCTACCTATGCAGACAATGCTTCAGAGAAATAGCCTACACACTAGGCTTCAAAAAATACATGTAAGAGGGTGAGAACATGGTAATGCTAGACACACTAGCAAACGCCCTAGCAACAATAAAGAACTGCGAATGGAGGGGTAAAAGAGAAGCAATAATAACACCAGCATCAAAACTAATAGCAGAAGTACTCAGGGTAATCCAAAAAGAAGGCTACATAGGAGAATTCGAGTACATAGACGACGGAAGATGGGGTAAATTCAGAGTACAACTACTAGGAAGAATAAACGACATAGGAGCCATAAAACCGAGAACATCAATAACATACAGAGAACTAGTAAAACTACCAGAACACCTCAAAAAATACCTAGCAAGCAGAGACATAGGAATACTAATAATATCCACAAGCCAAGGAGTAATGTCACACAAAGAAGCAATAAAAAGAAGAACAGGAGGCATACTACTAGCATACGTCTATTGAGACAAAGATAATAAATAGAACCCCCCAGAAACCCACCCTAACCCCTTAAAAGCGCTGCAGAACAAATTCTACCTACGGCGGGTGCCTCCAAAGCACCCGCGCGGATACAACGCCTCCAACCCGGAGGCGTGTTTGAATTGAGTTAGGTTTATATGGAGAAGCATATAAACTGTGAACCCCAAAGAGATCCGAACCCCAAGGCAACCCCCTTGGGGCATAGGATCTCAGAGGGGCTTAACGGTTTATATGCTTCTCCATATAAACCTAACTCAATTCAAACCGCCCCCACCGGGCCCGGGGGCTTGGAGGCGTTGTATTTCCGGAAGTGCTTTGGAGGCACCCGCCACCTACATTCTAGTTTTCTAGAGTTTCCTTGGATGGTGTTCTAGCTTCTATAATGTGGATAAGCTTTTAGGGATTGTTGCAGGGAGTTATTGGTTGGTAAGGTGCCTGAGGTGGATTTGTTACTACTAGCTGTATTCGTGTTTACAATCTTACTCGTGATAGTTGCACCTTATGAGAGGGCTTTGATAGCACTTTTTGGAGTGATAGTCATGGTCCTGGTCTCTGCTAGCTACACGTTTGGTGACGCCTTTAAGTCTGTTGACTGGAATGTTATAATGATCTTGTTTGGTATGTGGATGTTATCAGGTTATCTTTCCAAGTCTGGGCTTCCTCAGTATGTGGTTTTTATTTTATCAAGTAGGGTTCGCTCGTATTCAGCGTTACTATTATCCATAATTTTAGTGGCGGGGTTCATAACATTATTTGTTGACAATGTTCTTGTGATACTACTTCTCGGAGGGCTGGCTGTCAGGGTGGCTTTAAGAGCTGGTATGGACCCCCTGGTGGCTGCAATGACTGTTGGTCTTGCAGCTAACTATATGGGTACAGCGCTACTCCTAGGAGATCTGCCACCTCAAATGTTACACGGTGTAGCGGGGGCGGAGTTCTTGGATTTCATATGGTTTAGGGGGGCTCCTAGTAGTCTCCCCCTACTATCCCTGTCATTCATACTTACACTCCTAACACTATACCCTTTATGGTTTAAGGCTACCAGGACTAGGATGGGAGGGGATGCGAGCTCCACCATAGAACTTGAAGCCCCCAAGCTTGATAAGATTACAGCGTTCGTAGCAACATTTGGCTTCATAGCATTCATTGTTCTAGCTTCGATAAGGCCAATGCTAGGTGTAGAGCTTGGTGCTTTAGCAGTATCAGTAGCTACTGCTACTTCGGTCTTGTTGGAGCTTCTAAGATATAGTTTTAAAGGCAATAGCATCCCGGCCTTTGAAGATGTTTTAAGGGATATGGAGTGGAGGGTGATAATATTCTATATATCGCTCTTCATGCTCGTAGGAGGGCTTAAAGCGGGCGGTGTTATAGACGAGGTATCTAGGATTGTAGCATCCTACATAGAAAGAGATATACTACTATCCTACACTCTAGTTTACTGGGCGACAGCACTACTATCAACAGTAGTAGAGCATGACGCAGTCATACTATTCCTCCTAAAATCCCTAAAAGAAACAGGAGGTATACTAGGCTTGGATCCGTGGCCACATTACTGGGCGGTAGCCTGGGCGGGAACCCTGGGGAGTAATGCCACAATTGCCGGAGCTCCAGCCTTATACCTATCACTGGTTATAGCTGAGAAAGCTAGAGGCACTCGAATCTCGTGGATTGAGTGGTTGAAGATAACAATACCCTTCACTATAATATCGCTATTAATCCACTACATCCTCAGCATAATAGTAGTACCCTACTACATAGATTAGAGAGGGTGCGAGGCCTCAACGTTACAGCTCCAAGCCCCAGTATCTCCCTAGAATTCTACGGAGTCCTTCTGTAATCCTTCTAGGCGGCTCTCTAGGCTCTATTGCTCTCCTAAACTCTTTAAATCCTAGGAGTACTTCAACGTACTCTCTTAATCCGTATCTAAGGCCGTCTCCATAGCCTCCTTCTACGTTTATAACTAGGGCTTTAATCCTCCCTCCGATCCACTGGCTTCTTATCGCCCAGGCTATGCGGCCGTACGCCTCCTTAGTTGCTCTAAGCATTGTTAACGGGTCTCCCTGGTATGCGTCAAACCCAGCTGAAACTACCACCGCCTCGGGTTTAAACACCTCCATAACAGGTTCTAGGACCTTCTCTACGAACCAGAAGTATTGAGGGTCGCCTGAGAATGCTGGGAGTGGAATGTTTATCTTCGTCCCCTCCGCTCCCCTTCCTCCTATATCATCTACATCTCCTGTCCCAGGATATATGGCCTCCTGGTGTACGTCTATGTGGACTACTTTTGGATCCTCCCAGAACACATCCTGCGTTCCATTGCCGTGATGCGCGTCAAAGTCGATTACCAGAACCCTTAAACCTCTATCCTCTAAGGCCTTAGCCGCTATAGCTGCGTAGTTAAATATACAGAAGCCCAGCGTAGGAGCACCCATAGCCCACCCGCTTCGACCAGCATGGTGACCTCCAGGTCTAGGCATTATAAGCCACGGCTCTCCACTCTCAAGAGATTTAATGGCCGCCATGTAGGCTGCTGTGGCAAACCTAGCTGAGATGGTGAACGTATGCTCTGTAACATAGGTATCAGCGTCTAGGTAGTGGAATCCCTTTCTAGACTCTTCAGCAATAAACCTCACATAGTCGCTTGAGTGTACGAGCTCTAAGAGGCTAATGCTAGCCTCAGGTGTACCTGTAACCTCCACCTTGCTCCATAAACTGGATTCCCTTAGGGACTCTAATGCAACTTCAAGCCTCCACGGGTTCTCAGGATGCCTTCCAGAAGGGTCTGCGTGCAGCCTGTGAACGTCGTCGTATACAATCCTTAAAATCAAATCCGGCACCTTACGCTATTTAAAGGGGTGCTCGTTAAGGTGGGGTGAGCTCATAGGGTTTCCTAAGACACCTGTTAAGGAATAGTATGGCTGGTAGTAGTATCTTCATAGCATCATCAACGGTGTTAACCACATGGCCCATATCCGGTATTATATGAGCTTCAAAGGTCTTACCCTTCTCCAGCATTAAGCTCATAAACCTAATCACAGGCTTTAGAGGGGTTCTCGTATCGTTTTGAGGGTGTATTATACATATGGGCTTCTTCACCCCATCAACCCTCGATATGGGCGATCTCTCTCTAAGTAACTCCCTACTACCTGCAAAAAGAGTTTCTATGAAGAACCTGAATATGGCGTCACCAAGCTCGTACATCTCCTCCCAATCAGCTACACTAGCTCCAGCAACACCACACTCGTAGAGATCAGGCTTACTAGCCATAGCCCATAGTGTCATGTAACCACCATAACTATAGCCCATTATGAATAGTCTGTCCGCCAACCCACTCTCCCAAGCCCACCGCGATACGCTAGCCACATCCTCTAAATCCCCCCCGCCAGGATCACCTATATCAAGTTGCCTAAAGTCCTCACCATACCCCGTGGATCCTCTAAAGTTGGGGGCTACGACGTTGAATCCCGTTGCCACAAGAGATGCTATAAGAGCATCCCATGAACTGTCAACTTCATCCCAAGGACCCCCGTGAACATAGATTACAGTCGGTCCGGGTCTGCCTGCCAGCCTACTTTCAACGTAGAATACGGGGATTTGAACTCCATCAAATGAACTAACGTATGTGAAGCCTAGGTTGGTGAAAGACTCCTCCACGTCACCTGGAAGTCTAGACTCTAGGATGATGTTCTCGACACCCTGGTCCAGGTTGAGTTCAACGAGCCTCGATGGCATCCTTATGCTTGTGTAACTTAGGTAGACTCTACCTTCATTGTATACAGCACCGTTTATAACCCCCTCAGCTCGGTAGACTAGCCTACCGTCGAGGAATAGCCTAGTTCTCCCCTCTCTCTTCCCAACGACGACCCACGAGTTATCCTGGAACTTGTATAGAGGGTGCTCTACTGGAGCGTACTCCTCGTAATCTTTAAATGCAAACCTAACGCTACCGACCTCCCATGTGCTGAGATCTAATCTCAGGAGCTCGTTCCTCTTAGGGTTTAAAGCGTTACTCTCGAATACAACAGCATTCCCAACTATAACTGGGTTCTTATTAACACTCCCAGACCTAGGAGTGTACACTCTAAACTCCCCTCTTCCAATATCCAGTAGGAATATCTCCATTGATAGAGGGTTCCCGGATAGGACTCCGGAACCTACAATTAAATCCCCCATAACATCAGATACTATGGCGAGACCAGGTAGCCTATAAACCTTCTCCACAGACCCCCCTTTAGCTACATACACAGCTAGATCTTCCATAGTGGCCCCTGTGAATGCAACGTTAACACCGTCATCTGCAACACCGAACACCCTCATAGGCTCCATTGCTATGAGAGGCTCCTCAGTCATCCTACTTAGATCGTAGTAGAGTAGCTTTTGGAGCTCCCTACCCCCAGAGACATCCCTAGTATAGACAACCCTACTAGCCCCCACCGGTGGCTCCGCCACCCATAGTATAGGCTCTCTTGTAAGCCTCATTTTATCCCCGCTACCGGGGTCTACGAGTATTAAGCTTGCAAAGCCTTCCTCGTTAGAGTATACTAGGAGTTTACCCCCACCTACTATACCTACAAGGCTGTATATAGGGGTTCTAACGATCTTCTCAAGGACCTCAACAACTCTGGATGGTTGTAAGCGCACTTCCCTACACCCTCAGTCGAGGCTGGGGCTAAGGTTTAAATACCTGTAAGTTTAAGTGTTGAGTTAAGAGAGTTTTAGGCTGTAGAGTGGTGCTACGCTAAGGGTGGTTTGAATGCCTCAAGCTTCAAATATCAAAGTGTACGTTCACGCAACTTGCTACTCCAGCTATACCCTCATAAAGTATTTGATTGATAGAGAGTTGATAGGCAGAGTTAGTATCATTGATGTTTCGAGGGCCTCAGACGTTGATGGCCTCGTTCTCAGCGTTCCATGGATTAAAGTTGGTTACACTGTGGCGGCCGCTGACCCCGTGTCAGGTGGGGAAGTTGAGGCTATGATCCGGGGGTCCTACACACCTAGCATAGGGGATCCTTTGGAGAGTTTCATTAAAACCCTACTAGCAAGCTCCTATGCCTCCTCAATAGCGTTCCTCCACGGTGATCTCGGATATGCTGCCTTTAAGGAGCTGGCTGAAGCCTCTCTCAGGGCGCCCTTTACAGGTTTAGATGTGATGGGGTTGGTTGAGATTGTTAAGAGGAATGGTAGGAGTTTATATGAGGAGTTGGAGTTTAAGTTGGCTAAGGTTGTTTCCGTTAACTATGTCAGGGATCTCTACTGGGCTAGTGGAGGCTCGCTGAGTGATGAGGGGTTAGGGGGGAGGATTGATGAGACCTCTATCCTAGCATGGCTTATAGCTAAAGCTGGGGTTGGTAGGGTTGGTTTACCAGGTAACCCTCTAGTTGCAGCTAACAGGGAGGGGGTTAAGCTGTTATCAGGTATCCTTGAATCTGAAGGTTCCAGGATCCTGGCTAGGGTTAGGGAAGAGCAGGAGACCATATTCAATGACTCCCCCTATACTAACTTCATGGAGAGTCTGGGTTTCAAGATGAAAGCTTAATAGCCTTGTTTAACACGCGTTAAAGTCGGTGAAGCTGTTGGGGCTTGAGGTTATAGGCCTAACGGTCAGAGTTAGGGATAAGATAGTGCTTAGGAGGGTAAGCTTGAACGTAGATTATGGAACTGTACATGTTGTTATGGGGCCTAATGGGAGTGGTAAGTCCTCCCTAGCATATGCAATAATGGGTAGAGAGGGTTACGAGGTCTTAGAGGGCGATATAAGGGTTGATGGAGAGAGTATTTTAAACCTTGAAACCCACGAGAGAGCTTTAAAAGGAATATATCTTGGAATGCAAGACCCCCCAGCTATTCCCGGCGTCAGGCTTAGCACTTTGCTAATAGCCTCCACTAATAAGAGGATGGGTGTTAGCGAGCTAACTAAGATAGCTAATCCGAAAGTCGTTAAGAGCGCACATAGGATAGCCTCTGAGATAGGGTTATCCGCGGAGCTACTCCAAAGGGAGGTTAACGTGGGCTTTAGTGGTGGTGAGAGGAAGAGAGGTGAGCTACTCCAAGCAATAATCCTGGAGCCTAAGATAGCTATCTTAGACGAGCCCGACTCAGGCTTAGACATAGACGGGATTAGGAAGGTGGCATCCTACATAGGTAGTCTAAGGGATAGTGGGAGGGCTGTAATGCTGATAACACACTATGCTAGAATGCTTCATTTCATCAAGCCAGATACTGTAACAGTACTTATTGGAGGAGAGGTTGTAGCTAGAGGGGGCCCGGAGCTAGCTTTCGAAGTCGAAGAAATAGGATATGAGGGTGTTAGGAGGAAGTATGGAAGCCAGTCAACGCAAACAGTTAATACCTAAGCTTAATAACCTACTTTAACACTGTTAAAGTAGGTGAATTTTATGGGTAAACCTGTAGAGCTCAGGGAGGAGATCTTTAAAAGCACCGAGGCGGCTGTGGAGCTCCTAGGCTACGAGAAGCCATTTAAAACCCAGATAGAGCTTAGAGGTAGGATAACGAGAGATATGATAGAGGAGATTAGCAGGGTTAAGAAGGAGCCTGAGTGGATGACAAGGCTTAGACTTAGGAGCTTAGAGTTCTTCTATAAACTCCCAACACCTAAATGGGTTAAAGGCATTGATGCTATAGACTTAGAGGAGCTACTACTCTACGTTAAACCCGATGTAGAGATGGTTAGAGACTGGGACGACCTCCCCCCAGATCTTAGAGAGTACTATGATAGGCTTGGGTTACCGGAGGTGGAGAAGAAACTACTAGCTGGTCTAACAACTGTTTTTGAGAGTGAGACTGTGTACGCTAAGGTTAAGAAGTACCTTGAGGAGAAGGGGGTTGTGGTGCTCCCCCTGGAGGTTGCCGTATCCAAGTATCCTGACTTAGTTAAAGAGTACTTCCTTAGGGTGTTTCCGTTTACAGAGCATAAGTTTGCAGCTCTACACGGAGCCTTGTGGAGCGGAGGCGTCTTCGTCTACGTACCACCAGGTGTTAGGATAAGAGAGCCCATAGAATCCTTCTTCCTCATAGGCAGATCTGCTGAGGGGCAGTTCGAGCATTCACTTATAGTAGCTGGTGAGGGGGCTGAGGTTACATGGATTGAGGGATGCAGTGCTCCGAGGCTTAGCAAGTATAGCTTCCACGATGGCATGGTAGAGGCTTACGCTCATAAGAACGCCTTCGTGAAGATAGTTACCATACAGAATTGGAGTAGAGATGTGATAAACTTCAATAATAAGAGGGGTATCGCTGAGGATAACGCGCGGGTAGACTGGGTTGAGGGTAGTATTGGGAGTAAGATGACCTATGTTTATCCAAGCACGATACTTAAGGGAGACTATAGTAGTACGAGGAATACTGTTATACAGCTAGCTAAAGGACCAGTGTTAAAGGATACGGGGAGTAAGGCTATACACGTGGGGAGGATGACGAGGAGCAAGATAATAAACAAGTCTGTTAGCGTGGAGGGGGGAGTTAACACTTATAGGGGTATAATAAGGGTTGTTAGAGGAGCTAAGTATGCAACCTCTAATGTTGAATGCGAGGCTATGATATTCGATAGTATGAGCCGCGCCTACACATACCCACATAACCAGGTTGACGAGTTAACAGCAACTGTAAGCCATGAAGCTAGGACTGGGAGGCTTAGCGAGGCGCAGTTATTCTACCTACAGAGCAGGGGTTTGGAGGAGGATGAAGCTAAAAGCTTAATAGTACTAGGCTTCCTAGACGAGATAATGGTGGAGCTCCCCTTCGAGTACGTTAACGTGCTATCGAAGGTTATACAACTTGAGTTCAAGAAGCTAGGAGGCTATGGTTAACAAGGGTGTTAGGGTCTAATGAGCAGGGATGCATACCAGAGGATGTTGCGAGAACTCCCATTCCAGCATATGGCTGATACACCTACAGTCAAATACTATACTGACTGGAAGATTTTCGAGGAGAGGCTTAACCTTGAAAACTCGTCTATCGAAGATAGAATTCCAAGTGTGCTAGAGCACCTAGACTATAACGTTGTGCTAGGCGTTGGAGCAAGAGTTTTAAAGGAGCCTATGGGTGTTAGAATACGTTTGCTAGGAGAGGGGTGGGATGGGGATCCTAGGCCTATGAGCCTTGTAGGAGTTCATAGCAAGATGCATGCATACCACGCTTATAGATGGAATACAGGGCTTCTAGTAGAGGTTGACGATGGTGTCTCCTTCGGGGACTTGGTGATAGCTAGTCTTGGAGGTAACGCTTACACTGGACACCATATTATACTCAAGGTCGGCGATAGAGCTAAAGGTAGGGTTCTAGTTGTAGACTATGCAGGGCCTAGTAGGGGGCTTAAGACCCTTGTTATCGAGAGCACTGTGGGGAGAGAGGCTGATGTTAGCCTAGATATGCTAGCTCTACACTCGAAGGAACACGCTGTCTACAGTTTAACCCATGTAGTAGCGGGGGATGAGAGCAACGTTAAGTCTAAGGTGTTAAGCCTAGGTGGGGCTATGAGTAGAGTGCAGGTAGACTATATAGTTGAAGGGGAGAAAGCTAAGCTCTCAACCTTAGCAAGCGCTATAGGAAGGGAAGGCACGAAATCCGATGTGATACTGAACTCCGTCAACAAAGGGCCTGAAAGCGAGGTCATGGTTAACGCTAGAGGAGCTGTATTGAATAAAGGTTACCTCGCACTAAGAGGCTCAGCTATAGTGAGCGAGGAGGCTAGATGGGCTTCATCAGAAATAGAAATCCAGGTGGTCATAATGGGTGAGGAGGCTAGAGGACATGCTGTACCAGTGCTAGAGATACACTCAGGGGATGTAGCAAAAGCTAACCATGCTGCGGGGATCTCGCATGTCTTAGAAGAGCAGAGGTTCTACCTTAAATCTAGAGGTTTAAGCGATGAGGAGGTATCAAGGCTACTAATAGCGGGGATCGTGGAGTTCTCAGGTTTAGTCGAGGATCTTAAACTAGATCCATTTAAGCTCCTCGCAGTCGATGCCCGAGAGGCTTAAGTATATATTCTAATATAAGAATAATATTTATTAGGTTTGAATTATACAAATCCTCTCGGACTGAGGGGTCAGGCATGAGTAGTGAACTACTTAAACGGGTAGAGTGTAAGCTCGAAGAGATACCAGGTCTTGGGACCTTCATAGTAGTTCCTAAGGGGTTGGAGCAGGTTATACCGGATACAACCGCTATAAGCGGTGTCGACCCTAAAGGGGAGCAGACTCTGTATAGAGGTTATACAATAGAGGATTTAGGTATGAACGCTGATTTCTATGAAGCAGCATATCTCATATCACGCGGGGTTCTCCCATGTGATGAGGAGTATAAAGAGTTTAAGAAGAAGATCGACTACTGGAGGGGTAGGGTTCCAGAGAAGGTTTACGACGCCCTTAAAACGCTCCCTAAGACACATCCCATGTACTACGGTGCCTACGGTGCACTACTACTAGGCCAGATATACGCTCCAGAGTGGAGCTTTGATAAGGACTCCTTATACGAGCACCAGATAAGGCTTTCAGCCCAACTCCCCGTCATATTTGCTGCAGCATACAACCTAGCTAACCACGGCACCTTCGTGAGGCCCGATAGTGGGGTTGATCACGCATGGGATCTTCTTAGAATGATAACCATGAGGGAGCCCACTAAACTTGAGGCTAGAGCTTTCGAATCAAGCCTAGTACTCTACATGGATCACGGCTTCAACGCCTCATGTTTCACAGTAAGGGTTGTGGCTAGCACTCTAAGCGACATGTATAGTGCTATAGCAGCCGGTATAGGTGCTTTGAAGGGCCCACTACACGGTGGGGCTAACGAGGAGGCTATGAAGATGTTCTTAGACGCCTATAAGAAGGCTGTGGAGAAGGGCGTGCCGTTAGAGGAGTATATAGTCGACTATATCAAGGAAAGGCTCGCTAGAAAAGAGAGGATCATGGGCTTCGGCCATAGAGTCTACAAGATAAAAGACCCTAGAACCGATGTAGCAGCCTATTTCATAAGACAGCTTAAAGACGGGGAGATGTGGATAAAAGTGTTGAAGAACGCAGAGAAGGTTATGTGGGAATCTAAGAAGCTACCGTCCAACATCGACCTGTACACGGCAGTCCTATACTACCAGCTTGGAATAGACATACCATTATACACCCCGATATTCGCCATGGGCAGAGTTGTTGGGTGGACGTCTCACTACATAGAGCAGGTCCTGGATAACAGGCTTATAAGGCCTACAGAGAAATACGTTGGCCCCGTAGGCCTCAAGTACCAGCCTATGGAGGTTAGGTGTAGGAGATAAGAGTTAATAACGGGTATACAGTCATCCACCAAACCGTTATCTCCCACACTTCCATCTATTTTCCTTCTATTTTATGGTATAAGAGTAGCCCTAGGGCCACAGCCATCACATCGAGGGCCGCCCCGGGATTCCAGCCACGAGGTCTCCAGAGGCTGTCAAGCCACTCTACAGCTTCATAAACACCGCCCCCGCTCAACATTCTAAGGGCTTCTAGGGCTTCCGCTTTAACCCTCTTGTACGCTGTGAATCCATACTTGCTAGCAATGAGTGTATCCCCGTGGCGAGCCAGCAGCTCTAGGAGTGTGGTGAGAAAAGACTCCGCTATAGGGGCTCCACCTTCTACTAGCATGTTGAACGCTTCGAGAGTTATGGGGTATCCTTCTAGGAGCTCCCTATGAACTAGATCCCATGATGCAGCCTTTAGTATGTCGGTGAAAGAGCTGGGATAGCCTGATCCTATGCTGGGCACGGGGCCGGTGTAGCTACCGAGATGTGAGGGTTTGAGGAGCTCTATTAACTTATAGTATTCGACGGCCTCCTCAAACCCCGTTTCATTGACTACTATGGAGTGAGCCTCTCTAACAACCTCACTTACAGGTGCTCCCGCTTTTGATGAGAGAGCAGCGGCTAAAGGTAGTGCGAGTGTCAGAGAGCCTAGGGCTATGTTGGTTTTCAATCCTAGCTTTGAAGCTAGAATCCTATACACCTTAAAACCCCTAGCGATGGGCGATCCTAAACCTCTAGATCTCCATGTGCACGCCTCGTATAACGCTACCTCCGCTATAGAGGCGTTAACTATGAAGTCTACAACGCTCTTATCACTATGAGGTCTAAGAGGGGTTACGGCTCCAGGCTTAGGGTGTATCACGGGCTCCAAGTACAGCCCTTGGGCTATTAAGGGGGTAACACTACAGCCTTCTAAATCCTCATCGCGCAGTATCATGGGAGCACCCGGGGGTTTCTATGCTGGGTTATAGTTTTAATAGCTTTTGCTGTTACAGGGGTATACGAGGTCTGCTATGGTGGAGTGTAGGTATTATAGTGTTATGGAGAAGCTTGCATCACTCGCTAAGATAAAGTTGTCAGAAGAGGAGGTTGAAAGCCTTTGCAGGGATCTAGAGAGGACAGCTGAGTTTCTAAGGACTGTTAGCGAGATATCCAGGGAATTGGAGGTTAACCCGTTATACTACGTGTGGGACCAGTGGGGGCCCCTGAGGGAGCCTGGGGAGCCGAGGACAATCGATATAGCCAGTCTACATGTGAGCCTCAAAGAAGGCTATGTCAGGGTGCCGTGGAGAGGTGGGAAGCTTGAGGAGGCTTAAACAAGCTTGGGAGCTAGCTAGGGATTTCAGAGAGGGGGTTGAAGACCCCGTCGAGCACCTTTACAATGTCTTTGAGGCGATCAACAGGTGGGAGGCTCGGGTTAACGCCTACATATCTCTTGAATCACCAGACCTCCTCGTGGAGGAGGTAGAGCGTATATCCAGGAGTATTAGGGTTGGCGAGAAGATCGGTAAGCTTGCAGGTCTGCTAGTCTCCGTAAAAGATAATATATGTACAAGCTTCCTACCAACAACAGCCGGTTCTAGAATGCTGGATCCCTACACACCACCCTACAATGCAACAGTGGTAGAGAGGCTCCTCGAAGAGGATGCTATGGTGGTTGGTAAGACCAACCTAGACGAGTTCGCCATGGGCTCGACCACAGAGTTAAGCGCCTTCGGCCCTACTAGAAACCCGTGGGACCTGGAGAGGGTGCCTGGAGGTAGTAGTGGTGGTAGTGCTGCTTCACTAGCATACGGTGGTTCAGATCTATCTCTTGGTAGTGATACGGGAGGCTCGGCTAGGCTCCCAGCAGCCTACACAGCCACCGTGGGTCTTAAACCTACATATGGCCTTGTCAGTAGGTATGGTCTAATACCTTATGGTAACAGCCTAGAGCAGATATCGCCTATGGCTAGGAGCGTTAGGGATGTAGCTTTACTCCTAGACGTTATAGGAGGCTGGGATCCGCTGGATGCAACAAGTTTAAGAGTTGATAGGCCTAGAACGTTCACAGTTAGCAAAGCCGACCCTAGGAAGGTTACCATATGTGTTGTAAAAGAGTTATCAGAAGGCGCCGAGGAGGTTATAGAAAAGGCTTACTGGCGGATCCTTAAAAAGCTTGAATCTGAGGGGGTTGAGTTGAGAGATGAGAAGCTCCCAGTAGCATCCAAAGCTCTCCCAGCATACTACACCATAGCTTTCGCAGAGGCTGCCAGCAACCTAGCTAGGTACGATGGCATATTCTACCCCACTAAAGGAGGTGGGAGCTCCTGGGAGGAGGAGGTTGAGCTTGCTAGGATGAAGGGTTTCGGGAGGGAGGTTAAGAAGAGGATACTAATGGGGGTTTACGCTCTAAGCGAGGGCTACAGGGATGAATACTACATAGCGGCCACTAAGGTGAGGAGGGTTGTGAGAGACGAGGTTCTAAGGATGACTAGAAGCTGTATAATAGCATCCCAGGCCTCCCCAATACTACCACCAAGGCTTGGGGAGAGGCTTGACGACCCCTTGAAACTCTACGCTATGGATGTTTACACTGTTATAGCTAACCTAGCCGGGGTTCCGGCCCTGGTTCAAACCATTGAGTTTCATAACGGGCTACCCATAGGGGTTCAGTGGATCGGTAAACCCCTGGGTGAGGGGGAGCTTGTATCCCTAGGGCTTCTCGTAGAGGAGTTAACGGGCTTAGCGGGGGTTGTTGCAGGTTGAGGGTAGTCATAGGCCTTGAGATCCATGTTCAGATGAGCGAGGCGGGCTCCAAGCTCTTCTGCGACTGCAAAGCCGACTATAGGGGGTTCAATGTTAACGCTAATGTATGCCCCGTATGCCTCGGACTACCCGGAGCTCTACCCGTTGTTAGTAAGAAGAGTTTAGAGCTAGCACTAGCAACATCCCTAGCGTTAAAATGCGAGGTACCTAAGTTCATAGTTTTCACTAGAAAACACTACTTCTACCCAGACCTACCTAAGAACTACCAGATTAGCATGTTCGAGAGAGCAGGTGGCGTGCCGATATGCAGGAATGGGGTTATAAGCTTCCTAGACCCCTCAACTTGGGAGTGGAAGACTTGTAGGGTAAGGAGGATTAACATAGAGGAAGATCCGGGGAGGACTGTTTACGAGGAAGGTGGTATAACTGGGAGCCCCTACGCGCTAGTAGATTATAACAGAAGCGGAGTCCCTCTACTGGAGATAGTAACAGAGCCCGATATAGAAACTCCTAGGGATGCAAGGCTCCTAGTTGAATACCTATTACTCATGCTAGAGTACCTTGGGGTGACCAACCCAAGGCTTGAGGGGGTCTTCAGGGTTGATGCTAACGTAAGCATAGGTGGAGGAGAGAGGGTTGAGATTAAGAACATAGGTAGCACTTTGGATGTGGAGAAGGCTTTAAACTACGAGATCCTAAGGCAGACTAAGATAAGGGAGGCTGGAGGTGTAATTGAGAGGGAGACGAGGCATTGGGATGCAATGAGGGGGATTACAAGGCCCCTAAGGCATAAGGAGTACGAGGAGGAGTACCTCTACTTCCCAGACCCCGATCTGCCACCGATAGCTATAACGGAGGAGATGGTGGAGAAAGCTCTTAGGATAGCTGAGAAGGCCGATCTACAAGTATTGTTAGGAGAGCTCCTGAAACTCAATGTACCCCCAGAGCATGCGTGGAGCCTCCTATCCACAAAGCCCTCCCTAGAGCTCTTCAGGAAAACTGTAAGCCTGGGTGGTGACCCGCAGTTAACAGCTAGGATACTAGCTGTTGACTATAAAGGTGAGCTTAGAGAGCAGGGCAGGGACCCCTACGATCCGTCCAGCTGGCCCCCACTAGAGACGGTGCTAGAGCTGGTTAAGCTAACGCTATCAGGAGTCTACCCGTACGATACAATCAAAGGCCTTGTAATACCAGCCCTAGCATCAAACCCGCAGGCTAGGCTTGAAACGGTATTGCCTGAGAAAGCAGGTGATATAGAGGTGGCGGTAGAGGAGGTTATAAGGGAGGAGGTTAAAGCTGTCAGAGACTACCTACAGGGTAAAACACAGGCTCTAAACTACCTTGTAGGAAGGGTTATAAAGAAGATTGGGAGGAAAGCCGTAGACCCCAGGGTTATAAGAGAGGCGTTGGAGAAGAGGATTAAGAGTGTTAGGAGCACTTAGAGGCTGGAAAGGTGTAATCCCTTGATCCCCGTAGCTGACTCACATGCGCACGTTAACCCAGTCAGGGGGCTTGGTGCGGGGGAGGTTGCTAGGAGGTTTAGGAATGCTGGAGGCTGGTTCATAGCCCTCGTATCGCTACAACCATCAGCCTACGGTGTGGAGGGTTCAAATGTGGAGGCCTACGTCCAGGCAGCCCTCATACACGCTAGGGAATGTGGAAGGGCTAGGGAGGAGGGGCTTAGAGTATACTGTCTAGCAGGCTTCCACCCAGCGGAGGTCGACAAGCTCATAGACAGAAATGGGTTAAAGCCATTAGAGGTTCTAGAACTGGGGTTCAAGGTTTTAGAGGAGCTCTCAAAGCTAGTAGATAGAGGTGAGATAGACGGGATAGGGGAGGTTGGAAGACAACACTACAGGACAGCAAGCGAGAGAGTGCTAGTAGCGAACATGATACTAGAGAAGGCGATGGAGATAGCGAGAGACAAAGACATAGTAGTACACATGCACCTAGAACAAGCAGGAGAAGCAACAGTAGAACTGGTAGACGTTATAACAAGAAGGTTGAACGCAAAGAAAGAAAAACTAGTATTCCACCACGCAGAACCAAGAGTAGCGGCAGAAGCAACAAGAAGAGGATACCAAGCAACAATACCAGGAATACCAAAACTACTAGAACACGTACTAGAAAACCTAGAACCAACATACACACTGGAAAGCGACTACCTAGACGACCCAAAAAGACCGGGAGCGGTCACAACACCATGGGATATGGCAAACAACATAGCAAGAATAGCTACAAAATCAAAAGATATAGAGGAGAAAGTATACAGAATCAACGTAGACAACATAGCAAAAACATACAGCGTTAGACCACCTTAGCTCCATGTAAAAGAGAGCAGGGAACCCACTAAGAACAGGGACCCTCACAAAAGATATCCCCAAGGGTTACCAGAGCTAAAGCTCAAAGTAACCCCCTACCATGACGTGATAGCATGCCTAGAACTAGACACTTGGGAACCCCGTAAAATCTCTCGACTGAAGTAACTCTTAATACACGAATTTCTACGAGTCGCACTCCATCTTAAAAGTCTTTCGCTCCTTTTACTGAAGGTATAATAAGTTGTTCTAACGATGTACTCTCCTACGCTTCCTCACCTGCTTCCCCGGTTTAGATGAACCTTTACGCTTATACTCATCAGCTATCCTAAATGCTTCCCGAGGGTCTGCACTGGCTATCTCGAATACGAAGTCTATCCTCTTCTCTCTATTAACCCACTCCACCATATCATCTACCACTCTCTCCATTAGTGATTCGAAGGCCTCATCCTCGGAGCTCCCGTAGGAGAGTACCGCCTCCCAGCCTCTATATGGATCGTATTTAACCCATACCGCCTTATATGACTCATTGAAGTTTCTAGCAAACCCCTCATTGTACTCTTCGTACTCATACTTTAAGACCAGGGGGTTACCCTCTTCAAGTGATGGTATTGATATGTATTTAACCCCATCCTTCTCGAAAAGCTTCAACTCCTCATCTCCAGGATCACCTACTAGAACGAACCCACGTAGGGGTACAGCGTAGTAGAAGGCTACATATCTAATCAAATCCTCGGGGACCTCTATCCTCGCATGCTCAAAAACAACCACATAACGATCACCCTCCTTTCTAAGCTCGACAAACTCCCCGAGTTCAACCTCGACTTCAACAACATCCTCATCCCCCTCACGGGACAAGACTATCAACCCCGGAGACACGCAAGATCGTGGAGT
>JAJHQN010000006.1 GCA_020833325.1 Desulfurococcaceae archaeon
TTTGCTATGAGTAGTTTCTCCTCTACATCAGCTAGCTTTGGTCTCTCATCTCCGCCTTGCACCCAGTATGCTTTGGCTAGCTCGTGTACTATGTCGTTTACAGCCTCGTATGTCATGAAGCTGTAGCAGTAGGTCCAGAGTCTGTCTAGCTGTACCTTGGTTAGAGTGGGTTTATATCCAGGTATTACCCCTTTGGGCTCCTGGTTTAGGAGTTGTTGTGCTATCTCAACCTCCAGGTCTTTGTAGGTGTCGTAGAGGCTGTTTAGGAGTTTTATCTTGAACTCTTTTAAGGCTACTCCTACTAGCTCCTCTACCTCCGGTTTAACAGCTTTAATTACTAGTGTTGTGTACTCCCCGCTAACAGGGTTTCTATCCGGGCTTAGATGTACTGCTTTAAAACCGTTCTTTAACCAGAATCTTAGTAGTTGCTCGTTAACCCCAAAGCCCGAGCCAACCCAGTCTAAACCTCTCTCCCTAGCCTCCTCTAGGATGTGTTGAAGCGCTCTAGAGCCAATACCCATACCTTGAACCTGGGGGTGTGTAGCTATCCTCACTATACGCCACCCCTTCAGCCTTCCAAACTCCCTAAGCCTAACGTGTTTGAGGAGCCTATCCGGTATAATGTTACCTGAGATTCTATCACCCATGAGAAGCCTCTCCACCAGCTCCTCCTCAAGGCCCCCCTCTTCTGCTATCTGTATAGCCGATACTATCTTCTTACCCCTAGCCGTCCTCATAGCCCTTACTATGTGGTGCGGTGCATCGGCTAAGAGGCCTAGATCGTCCGGCTCGTTCCTATAGTGTGCTAAGACGTATATTCCGAAAAGCTGTCTTAGAGTAGCTTCACCATCCTTGTTGAATAGCTCCTCTGGATCCAATCTGACATACTCTAGGTTACCAGACTTTATATCCTCTAAATCCACATCATCGAGCTCTGCTGGCTCAGCATCTAATAGGAGAGTGTCGAAAAGCCATTTCTCTATAGGGTCTCCCCTAGCATACCTTATAGGCTCCTCCATATCCACAGACTTCAGGAGCGTACTGGGATCGCTTTTTATAGTAGAAAGGAATCTAACACTAAACCCCCTACCAGCCCCCTCATACCCGTGTATTGTAGCTGCGAACACGATCCTATCATGGCTCCTCCATATCTTATGTAGTAGTGGGACGTGTATACCGCTAGCCTCGTCAACAGCTACTATGTCAGCGCTAAGCCTCGGTATCCTGTAAGGCTCCCAGTACTCAAGGCTAAACTTCCTACCCTGTATCTCTATAATATAACCTCCCCTCTCTACAGGCCTAGGATCTAATCCCACCACTCTAGCTGCCTTCAATGCCAGCTCCATTAAACTCTGAACATTAGAAACCTCAGGAGCGGTCACCAGTATTCTAACCCTATGTTTAACCTCGCCTAACAGCTTAGCTAACCCCACAATCCCTATGCCAACAGCACAACTCTTACCCCTACCTCTATCAGCTGTAACAACCATAACCTTCCTCTTACCACGTGGAGGCCTCTCGTAGAACCACTCCATAGACTTTATAACGTTAACCTGATCCTGTGTTAAAGCTAGGCTGTAGAGCTCCTCCGGGAACATATTACCCTTTGGAATAACAATTTCAGCCCTGGGAGGGGCTTCAACTTCATATGAAGACCCGCTTACGAGCTTCTCCAGGTCTAGGTTGTAGATGAAGATATTACCGTTATGCTCTAGAAGCTTCCTCTTAAACCACGATATGAAAACATGCCTAGGCTCCTTAAAACCAGGTACTAGTAGGTTACCCTTAAATATCGTTATCATCTTATCCCATTCATCCCAGGGAGGTGCCTGGATTACTATCAAACCCCCTCCTTCCACTATGCCTATAAGCCTACCTACATCATTTGGTTTAAGATCGTTAGTTAAATCTAGAACTAGAAGCTGGAATGTGGTTCCAAGGAATCTCTCGCTCTCCTCATAAACCCCTATGGTAGGTTCTATGCTCCTAGAAGCCTCCTTAACAGCTCTCCCCACAATCTCCTTTCTTATCCTAGCATCCTCAAACTCGTCGTGGAATACGTAGAGTAGCTTAAGCTTCCTCTCATCACCACCCCTCCTTCTAACCCTCTCATAGTATAGTAGGGTTCTAGCCGTTACAGCACCCACCCTGAAGGGGTCGGAGCCCGAGTAGACCACAGCAATCCTATACCTATTCCTTAGAGCACTTCTAACAACATCTCCCAGGCTCCGTATAAACCTAACCGCTTTAACCCTAGACTTCTTATCCAGATCCTCCAGAGTCTCAAGGATCCCCTTTTCAACATCCTCCCTCATAGACATTAAAGGCACCCAGCCTGATACCGCCCTCAGACCCAAGACATCTGTTATCTAGGCTTGGAGCTTATTAAGCTCACCGATCTCACTATGCCTAGAGCTCGGAGGATAGCGAAAGCCCCTGTAGCTACTCTAGCTCGTGGCACACTACTATGGTGAAAACCCCCTCTCTTCAAGTATTGGTTGTGGAGACCGGGTGAAGGACGTGCTTTAAGAGCCTCCAGATATTTTATATGAGGGGGGTCATGGTTGGCTCGAGTTCTTAGCGTTGTTAATGAAGGTGACTTAGTAGTCTTAGCTGTTGTTAGGGGTGGTTCTGTTAGGTCTTACTATTTTAAAGTAAGGTCTGTTAACGTCTACTCCACTATAGCTGGTATGGTGAGAGGCTCTAGTATAGTTGGGAGGGGTTATGGCGAGTGTTTTGAACTGGCTGATGGGGAGGCTTGTGTTTTGAAGCCTACGTTAAGGGAGATTCTCGATAATTTCTATGAGAGGGCTACACAGGTAGTCTACCCTAAGGACGCTGGCCTCATAAGCTTTGAGCTAGGCCTAAAACCCGGGATGCGGGTCTTAGAGGGTGGTACGGGTAGTGGTTTTTTAACAAGCGAGATCGCCAGGATAGTGTGCCCTACAGGTAGAGTCTATAGCTATGATGTGAAAGCGGAGAATCTAGAGGTTGCAGAAAGGAATTTAAGGATGTCAGGTTTACTTGATTGCGTCGAATTAAAGTTAGGCGATGTAAGGGCCGGTGTGAGAGAAGAGGACTTAGATGCAGCTGTACTCGACATCCCAGATCCCTGGGAGGCCCTAGAACCGCTATCTAGAAACCTCAAGCCCTCAGCACCCCTCGTAGCATTCATACCAACACTAAACCAGGTTGTCAAACTAGTGGATATCGCGATGAAGAGCAAGAACTGGATACTAGTAAGAATAGTAGAGGTTAGCGAAAGAGACCTAGACTTCTCACGAGAAGCTATAAGACCGTCGAAGACAACGACATTCACAGGATACATAGCCGTTCTAAGAAAAGTTAATAGAATACAGAACACACTACTAACCTAAACTACCACCCCCTGATGGAAAGACCTAGCAAACCTCGCCCTTAAAGGTGGAGTTAGGCTTTTAAACCTCTGGAGCTCGGAAGGCACACCGCTAGAGTAGTGATGATAATATCTGGTTGAAATCGAGGACTTGGGGTTGCGGGGCCGAAACCCGCCTTGGAGTACAACTTACTCCCAGGCCTTGATGAGATGATACTGGAAACCATAACCCCCTCCGCCAGGGGTAACACCCTGGATCCAGAGGTTCGAAACCCCGCCCTTAAAGAGCAGGGAGGGGTCATAACCTCCTTTTAACCTTTCGAGATCGACCATCTGCATCCTCTACAATAGGGCTTGTTGAGTTTGCCTTCAACATCATCTCGTCGTTTGGAGTGCTGCTTCAAGGGTAGCACGTTTAAGAGCTAAGGGTGTGATGGTTCTCACACGTTTCTTCGGGAGCTCTCCCTTTTTGCAAACTCCTCATAACTCTAGGGATTTAAGAGGTTGCATGTAGTTAGGGAGGTTAAACTGTTACACACATTTTAAAGGTGAGTATTTCCGGGTGTAAGATGCTTTAGTAGACAGGGGTTAACCAGTTCTTATATCTTACATCTACGCCTGTAACGATGTTTTGGTAAATCTCTTTCAACCTCATGGTTATAGGTCCTGGTTTTCCATCGCCTACAGGTTTTCCATCAACTTCCAGTACTGGAGTTATCTCTGCTGCCGTCCCGGTTAGGAATATTTCGTCTGCTACTAGTAACTCCTCTCTCGTTATATCCCTCTCCTCGACTGTGTAGCCTTCGTCTCTCGCTATTCTCATAACAGAGTCTCTTGTTACGCCTTCAAGTATGGAGGCTGTGATTGGCGGTGTCGCTATCACCCCCCCTCTAACTATGAAGACGTTCTCCCCAGAGCCTTCGGCTACGTAACCTCTCCAGTCCAGTAGTATGGCTTCATCGTAACCCTCCCTTCTAGCCTCTCTTAGAGCTACTATGGAGTTAAGGTATATCCCTGAGGCTTTAGCCATGACAGGGACGGAGAATGAGGGGATCCTCCTCCAGCTTGTGATTTTAACTTTAACACCTTCAGCTTTAAGGTATTTACCGAAGGGAAAAGCTGCTATGGAAACCTCGACAGGCATTCCGGTTATATCGAGGGATATTCCTCCCTCTCCTATAAACGCTATAGGTCTTATATAGACGTCCTCCTTGAAGTTATTAGCTTTGATAACCTCTATAGTTGCATCTACAAGCTGCTCTACAGTGTAACCTAGGTTAAAGCCCACTAGCTTAGCGGAGTTAACAAGCCTAACCATGTGATCCCTAAGCCTGAATATATTGAGGTTTGAGCCGTTCCAGTAACCCCTGATACCCTCGAATACAGCAGAGCCGTAGTGGAGGGCGTGTGTTAGAACGTGGACCTTGGCGTTCTCGCACTCCACAATCCTACCATTAAGCCATACATACCTGAGCCTCCTACACCAGACGCTCATTCGAACCACCGGTGAGACCGTAAACCTGCACGTCATAAGTTAAGCTAGTAGTATAGTTAGAGGTATTTAAGCTTTCAAGGAGGGCTACGATAACGCTTATAAGATTTAAGTGGTAACCTCTGAAACGGGCCCAGCCCGAAGACGTCTGTGAGGGAGTTGAAGGGCTTGAGTGGGAGGTTTCTCTGGGATATACTTTCGAGGAGGGATCCTCACGGATACTATGTTATACCTTTGAAGCCTGAGGGTAGGGGGTTTGCTGAGTCAATCCTGAAACGGAATAACGATCCATACGCTAAGATCGTTGAGGGTAGGGATGTTATACTTGTAAGGGTTAGGTCTAAGAGTGTTGCTGAGAGGATTGTTAGGATGGCTTGGAGAAGGGGGTTGATAGCTGAGTTTGAGGAAGTGTATTAGGCTATCTCCGCCTTTAACCCTTCAAGCACCTCTAGTATGTTTTTCCTTAACTCCTCTATCCTACCCAGCTCGTCATTAGGTATGGTGAACTTAGCTTTAACAAGCTCCGTGTAGAGCCTACCCAGAGCCTCTCTTATCCTGGAGACTTGGATTCCATGAGCTACCAGCTCCTCTGCTTTTCTATGTAAGTCTACTATGGCCTTCAATAACATGAATTGTTTTTGCGGAGTTGAGAAGGCATCTACAGGGTCGTAGGCGTTTTGTTTAAGGAACCCATCCTTTAATAGCCTAGCTGTCTCAAGAACTAGTTTATCTTTCTCACTTAAACTCTCCGTTCCTATGAGCCTCACTATCTCCTGGAGCTCCGCTTCCTTCAACAGTATTCTCATAGCCTCATCTCTATACTCCCTCCAGTTGGGATCCACGCTTTTATGCCACCACTCTGATACAAGGTCTACGTAAGCACTATAGCTCACAAGCCAGTTTATGGCGGGGTAGTGCCTGCTATAAGCTAGCTTCGTATCTAAAGCCCAGAAGACCCTTATAAACCTCGTTGTATGACTTGTAACAGGCTCGCTGAAATCCCCTCCAGGCGGGCTGACAGCCCCTATTAACGTTACACTCCCAACCCTCTCAGGACCACCGTATGCTACGACCCTACCAGCCCTCTCATAGAACTCCGCCAGCCTCGACGCTAGGTAGCTTGGGTAACCCTCTTCAGCCGGCATCTCCTCAAGCCTCCCACCTATCTCCCTTAAAGCCTCAGCCCACCTGCTCGTCGAGTCTGCTACGAGTAACACGTCGTAGCCCATATCCCTATAGTACTCGGCTAGAGTTACACCAACATATATGCTAGCCTCTCTAGCCGAGACAGGCATGTTGCTAGTGTTAGCTATTAATATAGTCCTATCCATTAGAGGCTTACCAGTCCAGGGGTCCATGTACTTAGGGAACCTCTCAAGAACCTCCGTCATCTCATTACCCCTCTCACCACAACCAATGTATATGACCACCTTAGCCTCACTCCACTGCGCGAGAGCGTGTAATGTTACAGTGTTATGGAGTATAGCTGGTACTTCGCCTCCCACGAAGTTATGGGTTCCGGGTACTGTAATATCGTATACATCGAAGTCCCCCTTGATGACCTCTATACTTTCCACCTCATCGAAAGCCACATACCTTAACGCTTCAGCTATAGGGGCTAACACACTATCCTTAGTTAACCGTTCTAGTAGCATTAGTTTTGCTGTGCCTACTCTCTCGCCTAGTATGGTGTAGTTAATCCCCGCTTGCTCTAGGATTCCTCTTGGGGCCATAAGTATAGCCCTTGATATTACCTGCTGTTCCATCCTCACGGCATCCCCGGCCTTCCTATCTTGCCTCTTACTCGATACATATGATGCTATCCTGAGGATCCTACTTAAGCTCGTGGTCCACTCAGCTGATATCGCTTCTAGGAACTTCTCTATCTCATCTCTACTCGTTATCATAATCCTATAGTAGATTCTGCCAGCTACCCTCCTCTCCCTTATGGTATACAGTATGCCTAGTCTAGCTAGTAGGTAGGCTAGGCCTACCGCTACCCACTTAGATGCCGTTGTTATCACAACCTCGTTCTTCGCAAAGCCCCCGTCTCCCAGGTAGTAGCCTCTTAGGAAGGCGTTCACCACGTTTATAGGGGATTTTAGTATCAAGTGTGGAACCACCGCCTCCCGGGACTTTCTCCTAGAGGGTACCCCTAACGCCTTGAATATCCTAGCTACCAGCTTAGAGTTCACTATGACACCTTTGACTGTTCTAAACGATACATCCCTAGCTATGACTCCGAAGATCTTGTATACTAGCTCCTTGAATCTAGCTCTCAGCTCCTCCGAGTTACTGAAGAACCTTACAGTCCTGTCAGTCACCATACCATCAGATATTACTAGTCCTAGTAACTCCGCAAGATCCTCATCTAGGTGCTCGGGCACCCTTACCGAGATCCCACTCCTAGGTAACCCGAGAATCCTTGGTCTTAGCGGTTCTACTCCTAGCAACGCGCACACTCTCCTAACGAGACCTAACCTAGGCCTAGTCTTACCCTTGACTATCTGCTTTAAGGTCTTCTCGTTGATACCTAAGGTTTCAGATGCTCTCTTGTAGCCACCAAGTCTATACACTAACACCCTGATGAACTCCTGTATCCGCTTCAAATCCTCCTCGTCTCCCACAGTTGCATCATCTAATCCTAGCTCGTAGGGATCGAGGAGTTGTGGTTTACCCTCAATGGGGAGGTATCTGGGTATGACTAGCTGGTCTCCCCTTCTTAGCTCAGCTGCTGGGGTCTCAACTATGCGTCCATCCTCGCTTAGCTTAAGGAGCTTATGGGGTGGTGTAACCTCTATTACCCTACCAGATCTAGTTCTAATCCTGACCATATACCTGGATTTACCTCTATAGATGTAGCTTACAGGAGCTTCCCTTAGTCTAATACCGTCGAAAGATAATATCCTGAGATCTAGGCTTGAGACGTCTATTAACTCTTCCTCCTCGCTACTCTCGACTATAACACCCTTGTCTCCCACTCTTTCATATAACTCCTTGATTGGAACAAGCTCACCTGATGCTAGTAGTATTGGCGTACTAGGTGGAACACACTTCCCCGTACCAAACCCTCCGGGTATAGCTCCGGTTCCACCTTTAGCCATTGGGAATAATGTGTCTAGTATCCTCATCCCGGTTATAAGGGGTTCTGTAGGCTCAAGTTTAACCTTGTAAGGTCTCGGTATCCTAACAGGCCATCTATGAAACATTGTAACCTCCGTTTTACCACCCTCTCTCTCAACTTCTGCTACTACATCCTCTATAGTGTACTCGCCCTCAGGGGCTACCCATCTAAGCGTGCCTCTCACGCCAGGCGGTATCATAATCCTATGGGTTATTATACTAGTTTCTTGAACATAGCCTATCACATCACCGCCTACAACCTTGCTTCCGATCTCAGGCTTAAACCCTGAAGGGTCGCCTGGTGTGAAGTAGTATTTCTTAGATCTAGGTAGAGGATCTACTCTAACACCTCTCTCAACAAAGAACCTCCTATGAGGAGCTTTCCGGGCTATAAGCTCACTTATAAGAGGGAGGGGTCTCTGTATCCCATCGTATATCATGCCTAGGAGCCCTGGGCCTAGCTCTACGCTTAAAGGGTTTCCAGTACCTTCAACTACATCGCCGGGGCTTAGCCCGCTCGTGGACTCGTAGACCTGTATGTATGCCTTATCACCTTTAATCCTGGTGATCTCCCCTATAAGCCCCTCCCTGCCAACCCTAACCATCTCGTACATCTGAGCTCCCGACATGCCGTCAGCTACTACCAAGGGGCCGCTGATCCTCACAATTCTACCTTTAACGGACAAAGTCTAACACCCTCTGTTAACATTTAAGCTATTCTATTAAAGCTTTTAACGCTATATACCTTAGCTTAGCCTCGTTCCTCGATATTATTAGGTCTAAGCTGTAGTCTAGCTTGACGGTGCCGTCCTGGGATTCAGCTATAACACCTCCTATGATGTCAACAGGCTCTCTAGATACCTTCAGAAGCTCGGGGTAGCGGGAGGCGATACTCTTAGCTAAGTCCAGGTCCTCGGGGGCCACCATAACCTTTAAGGCTCCCAGCTCTCTAGCCTCCACCGCTAAAGCCCTGAAAACAGACTCCATGTAAGTCTTATACCAATCCTCATCCTTAGCCTCCTTCAGCCTCCTCCTAACTTCAGCTAGCACGGCTTCAATGAACTTATTCCTCTTCTCCGCCATCCTACTCCTCAACTCGAAATCGAGCTTAGACTTTAAACTCTTAACCCTCTCATTGAGGTTTGAAAACTCCTCTAGGAGCCTCCTCTCAGCCTCCTCTAAACCCCTCTTATACGAGTCCTCAAGTAGCTTCAAGGAAGCCTCTGAAGCTTCTGAGAGGAGTTTAAGAGACTTAGAGACATCCTCCTTCATAGCCTCTGAAGCTAGCCTCTCCGCATCGCCACGATACTCTACCATCCTAGTGCACCCGTTGCACTCCTTAGAATACACCATCTAAACCCTAGACCTTAAAAGCATGTTATTAAGTGTATGGTAGTAGAGGATAGCTAATGCGTACTGTCTGAGAGCCATCCTACTACAGCTTCGTATCCTCTGCAACATTCTACCCTCTCGTACACCCTCCTAGACCATGTTCTCCCAAGTTTAACTCTAAGCCTAGACTCTAGAACCCACATCTCTGTCATGTTTAGAGGTGCTGGTATTACTAGGCTTGAGGGTATCCTAGCATCCTCTCTCGATTCTAGCAGGTGGGTTGCACTATCGTAGACCTGAACCCTAGCATCTGGGGCTCCAGCCCTTTCAACGACTAAAACCGGGGTTTCGCCTAGAACCCTCTTGAAACCAAGAGTTTTTGAGAGCTCCTCCTCTACTACTAAAAGCTCTGATATTGCATCCCTCGGTTTAAGCTGAGCCCCTCTATCATCTACATCTAGTAGTAGTAGGGTGTGAGCATCTACACATAGGTTGGAGTAGATAACAGCTACAACGCTATAGGGCTTTAAACCCCTCCAAGACCCAGGTATTGTAGCTATCTTACCGAACCTATAGTAGGAGAGCCCGCTATATGATTTAGCTGCACACACGCCGGAGATCCCTGGTATGTACCTAAACTCAACGCCAAGCCTTGCAGCCTCAGCTAACAGGGTCTGATGGGTTGTAGCTACCAGCGGGTCGCCAGCAGATAATACTACAACGTTACCAGCCCGAGCGTCCTCCACTATAAGCCTAGATTGCTCCTCCAAAAGCTCCCTCCCAGCAATCTTAACCTTCCCAGCCCAACGCCCTAAAGCCTCTAGAACCCACAAGGCTGAAGGCATAGTGTAGAGGTCGACGTAGACGATATCAGCAACGTCTAGGGCTTCAACAAGCTCCCGTGTAAAACTACCACTATAAACCCCGCAACCAGCTAAGATTAAAACCAAGCTACAACACCATAATAACAACGTTGTAGAACCAAAAATCTAATAGCATAAAGGTAGACATCTCAACAACAACCTACCTTAAATCACGCCAGCCTCCCTCTCCTCCCACTAGGGAACCGCTATGAGATCTTAGAAGTTCTCGTAGCAATGCTACATAAAAGAAAAGACTATATAAAGCTCCCCTGAATCTATAGATGGAAGGTTTGCAGGTGCTCGATGTTGTCGAGGGTTGCAAGGGGTAAGGTTGTTGTGGTAGGCGATAGGGAGACTCTACCCTTATTTAAATCCGCTGGCTTCACAACCATTGAAGCTTATAGTCAAACTCAAGCTTTAAACATTGTCTCTAGGTTGCAAGGCTCCAGCGATGTAGTTTTAATAATAGTGTTGAAGCACATAATAGATAACGAGGAGGAGTTTAAAGCTAAAACAGCTGAATCCAGGATCCCGGTATTCGTGCTACCAACTCTCTGGTCGCCTGGAGAACCATTAGATGTCAATAAGCTGTTAGCTAAAGCTTTAGGTTTATGATGTGCTCCCAGTACTTTAAATCAACCACCTTGTATGAGAGGATTGAGAACCTACTAAGGCCCAGGCCTCTCAGCCCTAGACTGTGATGTCCTAAGTGGGAACCTTGAAAAGGTTATTTACTTGCTTCCAAGCGGAATTGTTAAAAGAGGCCTTGAACTAGAGCCTCTTAGGATGCGGGTTACTGTGTGCTTGTGAATACTATTCTTACACCTGGTATTGATATTGGTGTGAATGGAATTCCTCCTCCAGCGTAGAATTTACTGAACCACTCGTAGAAGTGTAGTCTTAGGCTGTGGGCGAAGGCTAGTATGCCTTCTAAGGCTATGACCATTAGGTTGCCTACTATGTAGACAAGGGCTCCTGCGATTAAACCTATGGGGCCCCAGCTTGCTAATAGATCGAATATGTAAGCGAAGGCGAACATTATGCTGGAGTGGGCTAAAGCTAAGGCCATTATCCTAAGGAAGCTTGGTATGTTACCCATAGCCATTAATATAGACTCGTAAACCTCCATGAACGATCTGGCCATACCGCTTAACGGGTTGTGTCCGTGGAGAGCTGAGATTAAAGGCTCACCTAGTAGAAGCCATGTTAGGGATACTGTGATCCCAGCTAGGACTATTGTGGCTAGCATGTCACCCCCTCCTAGCTCGAGTAATGCTAACCCTAGGGTAGCTCCAGCTCTCTTAGCATCAAATAGTATGAGGAATGGTAGTGTTGCTGATGTGAAGAAGAGGAATTTAGGTATTTTAACTGCTACCATCTCCTCACGCTCCCCCGCAAGATAAGAGTTTACCACGCCAAGGAGTGTACCTAGTATTAGCATGAAGGCTGCCATCCACAAGCTTATAGTAATAGCTCTGTAGAGCAGCTCTCCTACAAGCTCATTTAAACCATGTTCTACAGCGTATGTTGGTAGAGCTAGTGGGGGCACGTGGAGCCCTAGGAGACCCCATATCGATGATATGTGTAGGAACTCTGAAACCTTAGGTCCGAAGACCTCTCCGGCTAGGAGCCCTGTTACGATTGAGGTTGAACCTAGGATTGCTAGTATGAAAGCCCAATCCGGGCTCCTCCTCCTAAGGTATAGTAGTGCGAAGAGCACTAGAACGAGTCCTTGGCCTGCATCGGGGAACATTAGCCCGAACGCTATAGGGAATGTTATGGCTAGGAAGATTGTTGGGATTACCTCCTCCGGGTTCGGCTCCCCATACATCTGTACTATTCTATGGAATGGTTGTAGGAACCATGGCAGGGATATCCTGGTAGGCACTCTAACCTCACCTCTCCTAATGCCAAGCCTGTATACTATGTATGCTCCCTCCGTCTCCTCCTCCACTATTGATATGAGCTTGTTGAAATCACTTACATCAACGTAGCCTCTAATGAACATAGATGTTTTACTCTCAAGACTATAGGCTAGGACCTTAAACGCTTCTCTGAAAGCGTACATGTATGTGTAGTAGTTGTGGAGCTCCTCCACCCTCTCCATAAGTTCGCCTCTAATCCTACTAGCCTCTCCAACTAGCTTGTCTAAGCCTTCCACCACAGTTTTATAAGCTTCTGAAGGCCTCCCCGGGAGCTCCCTAGGTATGACAATAATACTTAAACCCCTCTTCACAAGAGATGGGACTACAAACCTCATAGACTCAGGCCTCCCCGCCACGCCTACCAAGACTGTCCTCTCGTCAACCCTCTCTACAACTGATACAAGGCCGTACTTCTCCGTGAGCTCCACCACATATTCAACGATATCCCTAGGTGCTATCCCTAAAGCATACTGCATCCTAGCGGACTCCGCTAAAACCCTTATATCAACATCTACATGCTTAACAGGTTCGAGGAGCTCCTTCAACCTCCTAAGCTCGGCAACAGTAGATTCTATTTCCGCTAACCTAGAAACCCTCACGTCGAAGAACCTATCCAACTCCCTATAACGTTCTAAGTACTCGTTAAAAGAGGAGACCCAGTCTGAAACCACAACCTCAACACCCTCCCTTAGAATAGGTTGCACTTTAAGGGCGGCATAGTAAGATTGTATCTTAGAGAACTTCTCGGAAGCCTGGGCGTAGGCAAGCTTAAACCTTGAGGTGGAAGCTCCGGGGAGCTCCTTCAAAGGCTCCTCGACATGGAATAAACTCTCGCTAACAAGCCTAGCAACAAGCCTATCGTAGGCAGATCTAGGTACAGCTATTAAAACCTCCTCAAGCCTCCTCGCCCTAAGCAAGCAGAACACCAGATCAAACTCTATCCTATAAAACTTAAAAAGAGTTGAGAGCGTTGAGGTTCTTGCCTAGAATACTAGGATTCTCGATCCTCCTGATACGTGTTTGTGGACGAACGTAGCGGCCCCCACAATAGGGCATCCTTCTATTAGATTACCTTCATTTAAACCCATAGCCTGTATTGTGGTGGAGCACGCGTATATCTCAACCCCAGACTTCCTAGCCATCTCCAGCAACATGCTTAAGGGTGGGATCCCCCGGGGTTCTCCTCCTATAGCCTCTCTAAGCTTCCTCTCAACACTCTCAATACCGCCTTTAACTAGGACCCTTAACCCCCAGAATGTGAAGAAAACCTCCACCTTAACTCCCATGGATGCGGCTGTTGAAGCTATTATAAGTGCTGGGTACACCGATTCAGGGTTATCAGATCTAACTATTATAGCTAGGGATCCGCTACCCCCACTGCTCAAAGCTACTTCACCCTCCTAATGAGAGCTACTATCTCCTCACCACTCCTATTTAACTCTAGAATCTCATGACCTGTCTCGGAGGCCCAGCTAATTACGTCTCTCTCAAAAGCCGGGTCTGTTGCTCTAACCTCTACCACTCCTCCTTCATCAACGTTCTTAATTGAAAGACTTAGAAGTATTATCGGGTAAGGGCACATATAGCCTCTAGCATCAACACTTAGACTAGGCTTCAACCTTAAACCCACTACCCTACACCCTTTAAATCCTGTTAGGTTTAGGGTTTAAAACAAAGAGTATGGTATTTTACAAATTAAAAAAATTTAGGCTATGATCTTAATCCTCTTAGTCTCGAAAGGGCTTCTAGAATCTCTCATTATATAGTTTCTTAGAGCTCTCCTTATAATCTCGCTCTTCGTTGTATTCCTCTTCTTAGAGTACTCTTCTAGTAGCTCTAACAAATCCTCCTCTATCTTAAAGCTAACCACCTTCACGCTCCACACCCCACCTACATGGTGTCCCCGTATTACCCAAATATACTATTATAGGTTAGTCTAAGGATAAAACTCTATACTACGAGTAGCCTACATTACTTTCTATATGAGATCTATCCATGTAACGATAGGTATTTAAACTCCAGATAGTACTACTCTTACAAGGGTAAGACATATGCCCACAGTACACTTAGCCCTACCAGAGGGGGTTTACAACGAGCTTAAGAATAGAGCTGCAGAGCTAGGAATACAAGTAACGGATTTAATAAAACTCTACATAAAAATAGGGCTTGATAGAAGCTATGGAACTAGCCAAGCTGATAACGAAACCCTAGCATCCCTAGCTAGGAGAGTTGAGAAGCTAGAGAAAGATCTCAGACTTAAAACAACGATAGCAGAGGGTAGGGTGAGAGAGTTGGAGGAGACGCTAAAATATGTAATTGAAAGACTTGAAACACTAGAGGAGGCCTTAAGCGAGTATAAGGCTAGAAAGCTAGCCGAAGGGAAAGCTTACAGCTAAAGTTTACAACTGAAACCCCCGCCTTTTCAAGGCAGAGATGGAAAGAGATTTGAGGCTTAAACTTATAGGGTTGAAGTGGAGAGGAGCCGGTGTGGGGAGGGGGTTCCGAGGGTCCCACCGGGGCTGCGGCCTCCCGGTCCTGAAATGCGATGCCCATAGGGATGGGGATTCTGAGAGGTGATGTAGGGGTTCCAAGCGGGGATCTGGCAAACTGCTCGGAGAAGCATTGGAGCCTCCCGGGGGGTGCGGGGAAACCTTGCCCTTTAAGGGCGGGGAGGGGGTTATAAAATTGTGTGAAGAGGGTATGTGGAGACGTTCTCTTAGAGAGTCTGTTAGTACTATTCATCTGCTTAGAAGTGGTGTGCATCCTGAGAGTAGTAGTCTTCTCCTACTATCACTTCTAATATCTAGGAGGCTTCTACCGGTTAAGGTTCCTCCTTTGGATCTTAGTTTGTAGAGGTCTTCTTCTAGATCGAGTTCTGTGTATATACAGTTTCTGTTCATGGCCTTTCTTGCTTCATCTATGTTTTTCGTTCCCGAAACTATTTTTGCTATGCTGCTATTATTGTATGTAACGTCGACGTCTAGGATGTATAGTGTTGTTGATATCATGTTGACTTGTGCCGTCCTAGATCCCAGCCTTATGCTCTTCTCCCCAACATGGCCTTCGAAAGCCTCGAAGGGTATTTTTGATGCTTCACTTACGAACATCTCCAGATGCTTTCTAATGTACTTGTATTCTTTCCTTGTGAGCCCGTAGACCCCTACGAGCCCCCCCATTCTCGCAATCTCACTTACCCTTGCAAGTACTGTTTGCTGGCTTAGCTCTCCATCAGCTCCAGGTGCTAGGACAGCTACTACCGATGGAACCCTGGTTTTATAAAGAGCTCCCAGGCTTATAGAGTCTGATAGGGGGCTCCAGAGGTCGTCCTCATAGCCTAGAGCGAGTATATCGCCTCCAACATCTACACCAACTATAGCTCCAACCCCCAGCTTCTCGCCAACAACATCAAAAGCCTCAACCAGGCCAACCTCACCCTTACTAATATCAAAGAATACAGCCTTCTCCCCCAGAATCTCCGAGGCCCTAACAATCTGCGGCTTAAACCTATACCCATACCTATCAACATAGGAGCTCCCGTTAACAAGAGCAACACTCCTCCCCAAAACCTCAGCGCTTACAAGCTGCTCTAAAGGCACGGGGCCGGGGAAGGGATCCAGAGTAAACCTCTCCCAAACAACATTACCCAGGAGAACCCTAACACCAAGAGCTCTAAGCCTATAGTAAAGGATTAGAGCTCCAAGAGTATCCCCACCACCACCCACACCAACAACAAGCACCCTATCGATGTCACGGAGATCCTCAAGGGATTCTATGGTTAGCTTAGCCAAAACAGATCCTAAAACTCGTATGAAGACCCAAAGTTTAAATATTTAAAGAAGAATAGTGGAATAGCCCTTCCACACAGGGGGAAGCTCCTTTTTAATAAACTGTACCTAGAAACTCTTGTCGTTTGGAGACAGCTTGAGAATAGTAATGTCTTGGATCACGAGGCAGCCTCTACGCACACATATGCAGACTGTTCACATATAAAAATTCCCTTTTAGCAACTTAAATAGTGGGGTTTAAGGGTATGTTTGACTATGTGATCGTCGGCGCTGGTGTTGTAGGTCTTTCTACAGCTTATCATATTAGGAGGCTCTCCCCTGACTCCAAAGTTTTGGTTGTTGACAGGGCTCATGCTCCGGGTTCTGGTGATAGTGGTAGGAGTGCTGCTGCTTTTAGGGCTTTCTTTACCAACAATGTTAACCTCCTATTATCTAACTCCAGTATTGAGTTTTACAAGAGCGTTGAGGCTAGCGGCTACGATCTTGGTTTAAGGTTTGTTGGCTACCTCTTCCTAGCTGATAAGAGGCTTTACAGCGAGCTCCGGGATGGTCTGAGAGAGGCTGAGAGGCTCGGTCTTGAGTTTAAGGTCTACGAGCCCGGTGTTATCGAGGATTCCTTGAACGTTAGGGTTAGGGTTGAAGATTTGGAGGAGTCCCAGCTTGTAGGTGTTAGTGATATTGTTGAGGGTATACATGCGTTGAAGGCGGGTGTCATGGATGCTGGGAAGCTCGTCGAGTACTACTATAAGGCTGGCCTCTCAACTGGCATCTCCTACGCTTTCGACACTGAGGTTGAGGACTTGATTGTAGAGCCTAGGAGGCCTCTTGGCATTGAGGGTGAACCGTTCCCATGGCAGGATTTGAGGGTTTCAGGTGTTAGGGTTAGGGGTGGACGTGAGATAAGAGCTTCTAGGAAGGTTGTGCTAGCAACAGGTGCTTGGACGTGGAGGATTACAGCTAAAGCTGGAGTTGAGAGCTTCACTAGGCCTAAGAAGAGGCAGGTTTTCTCTATCAAAGCCTTAAAGGAGCCTTTGAGGAGGATACTCTACGCTAGAGGCTTCAACAGCTACAACGTAGCACCAATGATAATACTGCCTAGGAAAGCCTACATAAGGCCCACCCCGGAGGAGGGGTCATTCTGGACCGGTGTAAGCGATGACCTAGGAAGGCCCTTCGAACTAGAAGACTGGGATCCGAGGCCCGAGCCTGAATTCTACGTTAAAGGAGTGCTACCAGTAATCTCACTATACTTCCCACCATTCCAGGAGCACTATCCACACGCAATGTGGGCAGGCTACTACGACTACAGCTTCGACGGCCTCCCAGTAGTATACGAGCCGTACGAAAGCGACCTAGTAATCTCATGCGGGACAAGCGGAAGCGGGATAATGAAGGCTGACGCCATAGGGAGGATAACAGCATCACTAACCCTAGGCCTGGAGGAGGCTGAGCTCTACACAGGGGAAACAATAAAGGTTAAATTGCTAGGATTAAAAGAGAGGGTAACTGGAGCAGAGAAACTAGTAATATGATCTGGTTGAGGGGAAAGCTTAGACTCACACATAACGTCAACACTAAGCACGAGATTGGGAGGGTAAAAACTTAAACCCTAACCCTCCTATACTCTAACACCTTCAAACCCCTAATCCTACTAAAGTGCTTAACGTTCCCCGTTGCAACCATAGCCCCGTGCTCTCTCGCGATAACACCTATAAGGACATCCCTTAAATCAACCCTTAATCCGAGGAGCTCAAGATACCCCATCTCCTCTCCAGCTTTGATCGCCTCATCACTGGATAAGCTGAGCACCTCTAGGATCTTAGCTAACCTTCTAACATGGCCGAGCTTGCCGGCACCTAGCTTAGACGCGCCCCATGCAAGCTCGAAGATGTTGATGGAGGTTGTAGCTAGAGTTACACCCTTACCTCTAAGATCTTCTATTAACTTAATACTCTCATCCACTCCACGAAGGAAATCGATGAGAACGTCCGAGTCAAGAACTACTCTTCTCGCAACCTCCACGAGCTCCACGCCTCCCTAATGCTCTTCATAACCTCCTCGATCCTCTCACTCGGGACATCCCTCCAGGTTCCCGCAAGCTCCATTATGTCCTTTGCTTCTCCCGCAAGCCTGAGTATGACGTCTGAGAAGCTCTCACCAGGTCTTTTTAACGTTAAGAGTGTTTCGTAAGCCTCCAGGGTTACCGTTATAGTCTTAACATCCGTAGCACTCACCTCTGCTCTAGCTTGGATTTCGTTTTCAACAAGCTTTACGAGCTCTTCTAAGCTCATTCTCTTTATTACAAGGTTCCTCCCATCCCATAATGTAAGCGTAGATGTTTCCCTAATCCTCCTAACATATTTATACAATGCTGTTTTATCGCTAAAGCCTAGGTAGTAGCTCATTTTTTCCAGGGAGACGTTCAGCCTCTCATTTAGGTAAACCACGCAAGCTACCTCCATGACATCCTGCCATACAGGTCTACCATATCTTTGGAGGGAGCCGTACTTCTCAATGATCTTAGAGATCCTAACCTTAACCTCCTCCAATCTCTCGAAACACACTCTAGGAATCAATACCCCCTCCAACCAAGTCACCTTATCTGAACCTACACCCTCTTCACGGCCATAAACCATAGGCTCCACCAGAAGGCCCCAATTGAAGTTTATGAAGGGGGGTTAATAAGCTATAGACACTCTTGGAACTAGGTATTTCAGAGCTCTACGTAGGAAAAAGGGTTACTTGAAGAACCTCTTTGACATCAACACTCTCAAGCTTCCAGCCTAGGATCCTCTGGAGCACTTAGCAACACCGTTAACTGCATCAATAAGCTTGGGAAGCCCCAGATCTCAAGGGAACCATGTCCAGCCCTTCGCTTCCACTCTCCTCCCTCTGAGGTACACGCCTTCCCCCGCTTCGATCCTCCCGGCTACGTGGCATTCTACATCCTCTCTCCTACAGTAGTCTAGTAGGCATTCGAGGCTGTTTTCTGGTATTGTTACTGCTATGTTGTAGTCTTCCCAGCTTTCTAGGAGCTCCTCCTCTGCTAGTTTTAACTCTTGTAGTAGCTTTACAGCCTCTCTTGTCGTGTACAGCTCTTCAACAACAACCTTAACCTTGCTGGCCTCTGATAGCTGGTGTAGTGTTGCAGCCCACCCATCGCTATTATCTATTGCTGCTGTAGCGTTACACTCTGATATTTTCAAGCCAACCCCAAGGTTTATCCTAGGTCTTCTCGTAAACTCCATGGCTTCAGGGTACTCTCTTATATCTATTAGCCCTCTCAGAGCCATGGAGGCTACGAGGCCGTAGCCTAGGGGCCCGACCTGTACCAGGATATCCCCTGGTTTAGCACCGGATCTCGGTATAGGCTTTAAGGTAACCCCTATGACCGCTACGTCGATCCAAGTGTCATGAGCGCTCCTATTAGTATCGGCCTTCAACATCCTAACTTTAGCCCACCTACACGCCTCTCCAACACCTCTGGCAACTTCTAACACCACATCCCTTGAGGGTGCCCCCACGCTGTAGAGGACTGCTAGAGGCCTACCACCACCGGCCACGATATCAGACATGGAGGCTACTACTGCCTTCCAACCCCAATCACTCCAGCTCATCCAAGGGAGTCTTGAGCTTGAAGCCTCATAGCCGTCAATGTTAACCACGAAGCCCCCTAGGGGTGGGGAGTCGAAGTCGAAAAGCTCCAGGGAGCCTGTTAGCCTAGATAGCTCTTTGAGGAGTTCAAGCCATCCTTTGAAAGACATTGTAGCTCAACCCACCTCCAGATGTGTAGTTCAAACTTGGTTATAAGCTCTCCCGTTCAAACCCACTAGTGGTGTTAGCTACTTGGACGACCCCATCGTAGACTTCCACACCCACCTGCCGTGGAGGCCTAGGGATTCTCTTGAAGCCTCTAGGGCCCTCCTGGAGGCTATGGACTACGCTGGGGTTACCTTAGCTGTTGTTATAAACGTTGAGTTTGCTGTAAGAACGTTTCTCGAGAATGTTAGCCCACGTAGGATTATTGAAGCTGCAGCTGAGGTTCTAGACTACCTTATAGTAGCTAGGATACCATACATACACAGGATGGTCATGGAGCCTGAGTGGGCTGTGGAGGAGCATGTTAGGTTTATGAGGGAGAATCATAGGGATAACGTTGACTTCATTAGAGTAGCTAGTACCGGTAGGCTTATACCTGTGGCTAGCTTCAACCCGGATTTAAGTGTTATGGATAATCTTGGTAGGTTGAGAGCTCTCGGTGATAGGGTGCTAGGAGTGAAGGTATTCCCAACACTACACTTCACAAGACCGGATAGTGAGAAGCTTAAACCAGTATACGATTACATAGCTAACATTAACGGTTTGGTGATAGTCCATACAGGATGCGATCCAGGCCTCTGGGAGCTCCCACCATTCTGCTCCAACGCTAAACCATCATACGTAGCTAGAGCTGCGAGGGAGAACAAGGATGTAAGATTCATAGTAGCACACCTAGGAGCGTATAGTGCCTTAAACCCAGGTATATTCTTTAGAGAAGCCCTGGAAGCCCTGGCAATCGATAACGTGTACGCGGACACATCAGCCGTAGACCCATACTTCGTTAGAAGAGCTGTAGAGGAGGTTGGCTATGATAAGATACTCTTTGGAAGCGATTACCCGATGGTACAAGGGCTTGACATAGCTTCAGCTCTAGAAGATATAATGATGTTGGATATACCCGGGAAGGCTAAGAGGGCGATGGTAACGGATAATCCATTAAAGCTACTCAAAACATGGCATGGATGGGAGGGAGTGGAGGAAGCTCTGAAACTAGGAAGAGGGGAGGTGGTAGAGCATGTTAGAGGGTGAGTTGTACATAAACGCTAACATGAGATCTCCTTGGATTAAAGTTTAACGCTTGTATAGCCTCTATAGTCTAGCCATGGCTTATAGCAAATGTTAAACCACAGGCTCCTGTAATCCAGCCTCCTAAGTTTCGAGAGAAGACTTCTACTGTAAGGTTTAACCATGATTATATCGTCATCGTACATGCATGCTATAGCTTCAAGGGCCTCCACCACATCGTATCCCAGCTCGCTCTCAGCTATACTCCACTCTAGAACCCTATAGCCTAGGCTTTTGAAGAGCCTTTGAGATTCAATATTATCTCTTGTTGTAGATGCCACGTAGACCCTGGAGCCTTTACCCTCCAGAAGCTCCTCCATCGATGCGACTAGCACTTTACCGAAACCCGAGCCCCTATAGCTTCTTCTAATGTAGACGTAGTAGATGACACCTACAGTTAACATGGAACCTTCAGCGGTATACCCTATGGCCGATCCTACATCGACACCGTTAACCCTTATAATAACACCTAGACCACCATTCTCTACAGCTGCTTTTGCGAAAACCTGGTGGTATCTGGAGAGCTCCTCGGACATGAGCTTCAAAGCTGAGACTTCATCCTCGTATACCACTATTCCATTAAGGTAACCCCCCATTAGTTGTTTAACTCCAGCCCTCCTACTGTTGCTTCATCTTCTCCACGACATACCTTTTATATGTAACCTTCCACATTGTAGGCTCTATGTCGAGTAGCCATGCTGGTATCCTTTTCACCAGCTCGTATGCCTCATCCCAGCTCTCAAGGCCTAGGGCTGCTGCTAGCTGCTCTAATGTCATCTCAGTCCTCTTATACCTCCTTAGTATCTTCAAAGTCTCCTCGTTAATCTCAACCTCCTTATCCCCCACCCTTATGACAAACCTCTCCTCACTACTCAAAGGAGTGCACCCTAGCCCAAGACCCAGATGGTGTACTACAGCTTAAAAGGTTTAAAGGCGACAGTTTAGAGGGTGTGCACGTTGCCCGTAGAGATAACAGATTTAAACCTGTTCGCAGACATAGCTAGGAGAGCTATAGAGTGTAGGATTAAGAGGGTGAGGAAGGGTAACCTAGTCAAGATCAAGGCTAGAACCAGGAGATACCTTTACACGTACAAGACAACAGAGGATCAACTACAAGATGTTCTAAGCAAGGTACAGTGTAAGAAGGTAGTGGACGTAGATAAGGAGATCAAGTCTGGGAAGACGTAGAGAAGAAAGAGTTCAACGCAATCAGGTTACATCTTCTAATTTCGTGCTTTCAGCTGAGGCGCACACCTTACATCAACCGTATGGATCCCGCTTGAACTCTAACATTATGAAGCTCCCATCTATGGATGTACTTGAATAACATTACAGCATTCTCCAAGGCTTGGCGCACCTACGTAGCCTCATAACCGATACTATGTGGTATCAGCGGAGGCTTATGACCCCCTCCTAGCCCTTAAAAGGGCGAGGTTTCCCCGCATCCCTGGGAGGCTTTACGCCTCCCCCGAGCGGTTTGTCGGATCTCCGCTCGGAAGCCTGCACATCACCTCTAAGCATCCCCATCTCTTGGGGCATCATCGTTTCAGGGCCGGGGGGCCTCGGCCCCGGTGGGGCCATCGGACCTCCTCCCCACACCGGGCTGCTTGACCGTAATTGTGTTAACCGAGCTTTAAGCTTCTTCATCTCCTCCTTAGAAAGGCGAAGCTTTCCAGTTGTAAACATATGGTGGTTACAGGTAAGGTATGGGTGGTCGTACCTACCATTAAACTCGTAGCAGCATATGGCATGTTTACGGTCGACGTAAACCAATCTTCTAGGTAGCGTTCCTCGATTTTAGGTGATTCAGCTCTCTGTGTTTGCTGTCTAGTGCGTCTCATTCCTATAAAGGTTTCGGTTTAAGTGTTCTACTGTGTAGTGTTACGAGTTGGCTAGGGTTAGGGTTCTTGGTAGTGGTAGGGAGGTTGGTAGGGCTGCTATCCTCGTTGAGGGTAGTGGTGGTTCTCTCCTTATGGACTATGGTGTTAACTTTGATGAGAGGGATAACCCTATATTCCCTGAGTATGTTAGACCACGTGATCTAAGTGGTGTTGTTCTAACTCATAGTCATCTTGATCATGTTGGTGCATCACCCCTGCTCTATATTAGCGTTAAGCCTAGGCTCTACGCTACACCTCTAACATTGGATGTTACAAGGGTACTGTTACATGATATGATTAAGATTGGTGGTGCTAACCTCCCCTTCGATGAGGGTGTTGTTGATGATATGCTTTCATCTGCTACGACTATAGGCTACAATGAGGAGGTTGACCTGGGTGGTTTGAGGTTTAAGCTCCTCTACTCAGGCCACATACCAGGCTCTGCTAGCGTCCTGGTAGAGGTTGATGGGAGGGCTGTGCTTTACACGAGCGATGTTAATGTTATAGAGACTAAGCTTATGGGCCCAGCTATGCTCGATGGACTAAGCGTAGACCTGGTTATAGTGGAGTCAACCTACGGCTCTACAAACCACCCTCCAAGACAGTTTGTTGAGGATAGGTTCTATGAGAGTTTAAGGGAGGTTGTCGAGTCAGGTGGTGTAGCCTTGGTTCCAGTGTTTAGTGTGAGTAGGGGTCAGGAGGTTCTATGCATCCTAGCTGAGAGAGACCCCCCGTGGCAGGTTTGGGTTGACGGTATGGTTAGGGATGTTGCAGAGTTCTACCTAAAACACTCGGGGTACATAAGACTCTACGGGCTCCTAGCGAAGGCTATGAGGGAGTATAACCTGGTTAGAGGATGGCAGGATAGGAGGATAGCTTACAGGGAGCCTGGGGTTATAGTGGCGAGCTCGGGTATGCTAAAGGGAGGGCCAAGCCTATACTATTTGAAGAGGATAGCTGAGAATCCGAAAAACGCAGTATTCCTAGTAAGCTTCCAGGGGAGAGGAACACCTGGGAGACAGATACTTGAAACAGGGCTAGCCCTAGCAGAGGAGATACCAGTGAGAGCTAGGGTGGAGTGGTTCGACCTATCAAGTCACATAGACCAAAACGGGGTCATAAGGCTGCTTAAGAGCATGAAGGCAGACAGGGTAGCCCTAGTACATGGAACACCAAGAGCACAGGAAGCACTAGCAAAGAGGATCAGGGAAGAGCTAGGACTACAAGTGGAGATACCAGCAGTAGGAGACACGATAGAACTCTGAAACAACATTAACCCCGATGCCTCAAGGCTCAAAAAGGCTTCTAAACCGAACAGGCTGAAATCACTGTTACAACCTTGCTAGTAGGAGAGCAGTTATAGTAAATAGTAAATACACGATACTAGTAGGCATACATCGATAGCTAAGCTCATAGGGATAGCTGTTAAGGAGGGCTTAGACTTTGAAAGATCTATTGCGATCACCACGGGGAGGGCATCGTCCGATATGGTCTTAGAATTCGCAAACGTAAGGGTGCCTATAGTTGTATCCACAAGGGGGCCTCTCTACAGCGGCCTTACAGCAGCAACGCTTTTCAAGGTAACCCTCATATCTTATATTAGGAGAGGTGATAAGGTTAAAGGGCTTGTCATCTTAACGTATCCCGAGAGGGTTGTAGGCTATAAGAGGAAGGATTACGTATTACTAGGAGATAGCTAGCACCTACGTTAAACTTTTTAAATCTCGCCTCTAGATAACTCTCTTGGGCCGCCGTAGCTCAGCGGGAGAGCGCCCGGCTGAAGACCGGGTGGTCGGGGGTTCGAATCCCCCCGGCGGCACCATCACCACTTGTACTCGGGCCTCCTCTTCTCCACGAAGGCTCTCGCAGCCTCCCTAGCTTCGCTCCCTCTCGCTAGTCTCTCTAGCTCGCTGAACCCTAGTTCCAGTAGTGGTGTTAGCTTAGCCAGTCTTAGCAGTCTTTTTATAGATTTTATTGCTTGTGGTGAGTTCTCCATTATACTTTTTGCTATCCTTTGAACCTCCTCTCTTAAAGCCTTCTGGTCCGGGGCTAGCCTTGCTATGAGCCCTATGTGGTGTGCCTCCTTGGCGGTCAGAGGCTCTAGTGTCATTGCTAGCATTGCTGTTCTCGATGGTCCTAGCACACTTGGGCCTACCACTGGTAGTATTGGTGTGTTGTAACCCCACCTAGCCTCAGCCCACACGAGCTTAGCGCTCTCAACTGAGACAACTATGTCGGCAGCCCATATTAGCTCGGCTCCACCACCGTAGGCGTCACCGTTCAAGGCTAGGATGAGAGGTTTATCAACGTAGAGCATCCTCCTAGCAAGCCTAGCTATGGATGCGAAAAGCCTCCCAGCCTCCTCTGGGGAGCCCGCGCTAGCGACCTCGGATAAATCTGCACCAGCAGAGAAAACCCTACCCTCACCTGTAATAGCTATAACCCTGACATCACCCCTACCCTCAAGCTCGTCGAGAGCTCTTAGAACCTCTTCCAGAAACTCAGAGTTCAGGGCGTTAAGCCTCTCAACCCTCCTAAGTACAACCCATCCAACACCATCTGAAACCTCTACACCAACAAACCTGTACAAAGCCCTTACACCGTCTAAACCCTAGGCTAGGGGTTAAATTTAAAACTACGCTATGTTAACGCGTTGTCTGAAAGCTTAACATGTAAGACAATTATTTAAACTCTCGAAGGCTTCTTTAAACAGGGGTATGGCGTGGGGTACCCTGAGGTTCTAGCGGAACCTGGCTCAAAGGTATTGATGTTGGGTAATGTTGCTGTTGCTAGAGCATGTCTTGAGTACGGTGTTGGCCTAGCCTCCGGGTACCCTGGGACACCTTCATCTGAGGTTGTGGAGGCCCTAGCTTACGCTGCTTCTAAGCTAGGCTATCCTTATGTTGAGTGGAGTGTTAATGAAAAAGTTGCATTTGAGGTGGCTTATGGTGCTGCTATCTCAGGGGTTCCAAGTGTTGTTTCTATGAAGCATGTTGGTTTGAATGTAGCTGCAGACCCCTTCTTTAGTAGTGCTTATACCGGTGTTGAGGCATCACTCCTAGTTATCTCAGCCGACGACCCTGGGATGTGGAGTAGTCAGAATGAGCAGGATAACAGGTGGTATGGTGTCCACGCATACATACCGGTAGTGGAGCCTGCTGGAGCCCAGGAGGCTAGGGAGGCCGCCCTTGAGGCTTTAAGGTTGAGCGGTGAGGTGAGACACCCAGTACTCCTAAGGCTTGTCACCAGGGTATCGCATACAAGGGCCCCTGTAACGGTGGGAGCTCTGGGGAGGCCTAGGCTTAGGGGAGTGTTTAAAAGTATCCCTTCAAGGTGGAACCTCATACCAGCACATGCTAGGAGGCTTAGGGAGGAGCTCCTAGAGAGGTGGAGGAGGATTGAGGACCTAGTCTCAAGGAGTGAGCTTAACGTAGCAGAGGGGCCCAGGGACTCCCAGGTCGTGGTAATAGGCGTTGGAGTAGGCTATAGGTATGCTAGGGAGGCTCTTAGAAGGCTTAAGGCCCAGGTTAGGCTGGTTAAGGTAACCACCCCTGTACCCCTACCATCCAAGTTCGTCCTGGGAGAGGTTGAGGGTAGAGATTCTGTATTAGTGGTGGAAGAGGGGGATCCCGTTTTCGAGACAATGATTAAAACTCTACTACAGGAGGTCGGCTTAAACACGAGGGTTTACGGTAAGAGGAGTGGTCACCTTAGGGCTACTGGTGAGCTTAGGCTAGAGGATGTAGAGGGGGCTATAGCACAGGTTTTAGGCCTCGGGTATAGGAGGCCAGAGCTCCTGGAGGCAACAGTGAAGCCCCCTCCAAGACCTCCTGTCCTATGCCCTGGGTGTCCTTACAGGAGTGTGTTCTACGCTGTTAGAAGGGCTGTTAAGAGACTTGGTCTCGATGTAGTGTACTCAGGTGATATAGGCTGTTATAGCTTAGCTGTTAACAAGCCCTTCAACGCACAGGACACCCTTATCGAGATGGGTGGTAGTGTGGGTCTCGCTAATGGCATGTCTCACGTGCTAGGGGGTAGGGTGGTGATTGCAACTATCGGTGACTCTACATTCTACCATGCAGGCATACCAGGGCTTATAAACGCTGTCTACAACAAAGCCCCCATGATGGTTCTAGTACTTGATAATGGGGTTACAGCTATGACGGGACACCAGCCCCACCCAGGTTCGGGTTTCAACGCTATGGGAGGGGAGGCTAGGAGGATCCCGGTGGAGGATGTAGCGAGGGGTGTTGGTGTAGACTCGGTATATGTAGCTGAGGCGTTCAACCCAAGGGATGTTGAGGCTAAAGCTTTAAGTGCTTTAAGGGATGTAGGGGAGGGTAAGATCTCAGTTGTGATAGCAAGAGGTCCGTGTATCCTCATGGCAATGAGTAGGGCTAGAGCTGAGAGCATCCCTAGACCGAGCTATGTTGTGGACTCCAGCAGGTGTAGGGGGTGTATGGTATGCTATAAAGCTTTCAACTGCCCAGCTATAACGCCTAGTGGTGACGGTAAGATAACCATTAACAAGACTCTGTGTACGGGTTGCGGTGTATGCGAGAGGATATGCCCGTTCAACGCTATAAAACCTGCTAGCTACATCGATGAGAGGTGGTGGAACCTCCTAGGGTTAACAACGTCTAGTGTGGGAGGTGGCTAACATGGCTTCGAGCGAGAGCTTCAACATTTTAATTGCTGGTGTTGGAGGTCAAGGTGTTCTAACACTCTCTAGGATAATAGGTGAGGCCTCCCTAGCTAGTGGTTTAAACGTACTAGTAGCTGAAACACATGGCTTAAGCCAGAGGGGTGGTGCTGTAGTAGTCCACGTTAGGATTGGTGATGTAGATTCACCACTAGTACCTCTCGGGGAGGCAGATCTGATGATTGGGTTAGAGCTCCTAGAGGTTATAAGAAACATTGGTTATATGAGGAGGGGTGGTTTTATAGTAGCTGATAGGCTAATAATACCACCGTCCATACCCGATGTTAAGACCCCTAGCTTGGATAACGTTATAGAAGCTCTCAGGGGCTTAGATGTTAGGTTAACGGTAATCCCAGCTAGTGAGGTTGCAGAGAAGCTAGGCGATGTTAGGGTTGCCAATGTATATCTGTTAGGTCAGGCTATTTCAATAACGAAGCTCGGTAGCATCATAGGATTTGATGGTGTGGTCAAAGTTTTAAGAGGGCTCCCCAACCCAGAGTTGAACTTGAAAGCGTTCAAGCTAGGGTATATGGGTGGAGGTTTTGAGTGTTAAACTCTTCATACAACCCATAGGGTTCAATGATAGAAGTACGTTGCACTGGCTTGCAGAGGAGCTTAGGCGTAGGTTCCCAGTTAGCCTTGATGTAAGGATCTCCCTATGGCCTATAGGTCTCGACTATCTCGATGTATTCGATTGGAGTAGAATGCAGTTTAAAGCTGTTAGGGTTAACGAGGTTTTACAGGAGCTCTACAAAGATGTCCTCGGACTTAGGGGGAGCTTTGTTCTAGGCCTCGTAGCTGGTGATGGCTATGTTGAGGGTTTAAACTTCGTCTTCGGCCTAGCCATACCGGAGCTCTCTACAGCCACCGTCTACACCTCTAGGCTTGAAACTGGGGATCGCCAATTATACCACCTCAGGGTTTTGAAGGAGGCTATGCACGAGCTCGGACACCTGCTAGGTTTAGGCCACTGCCCTAATAGAAGATGTGTTATGTCCTTTAGTAATAGCATTTCAGAGGTCGACTTTAAGGAGCCTTGGTTCTGCCCTGTTTGCGTATCCAAGCTTAAAAGCTTTATTGGTGTTTAGAGATTTTGGCGTGCCCGGGGAGGGTTTGGGGTGTGCTGTAATGGCTTTACTTGAGGTAGAGGATCTTAAGACATACTACTTCACTTTGAGAGGCCCTGTTAGAGCTGTTGATGGAGTGACATTGCAGCTTGAACGCGGTGAGGTTCTTGGTATAGCTGGTGAGAGTGGTTGTGGTAAGAGTACTCTAGCCTGGAGCATACTCGGCATGGTTCCACCCCCAGGTAGGATAGTCTCTGGTAGACTTGTAGTGGACGGTATTGATATAACGAAGCTCTCGGAGGAGGAGCTTAGGGCTAAGATTAGGTGGAAGAAGGTTAGCATGATATTCCAAGGTGCTATGAACAGCCTTAACCCCGTTTATACTGCTGGAGCTCAGATTGAGGAGGTTCTAACATACCATGCTAGAATGAGCAAGTTGGAGGCTAGGAAGCGTGTATACGAGCTCCTCGAAAGCGTAGGCCTTGATAGGAGTATTGCCAACAGGTACCCACACGAGCTAAGCGGTGGGCAGAAGCAAAGGGTCGTAATAGCCATGGCGTTGGCCTTGGAGCCTGACATAGTGATAGCAGATGAGCCTACAACAGCTCTAGACGTTGTCGTCCAAGCACAGATACTAAATCTGATGAAGAGGCTTCAGAGGGAGAAGGGGATAAGCATAATACTTATAACACACGACCTAGCAGTCATAGCTGAGATGGCCGATAGAGTTGCAATAATGTACGCTGGGAAGATAGTAGAGTATGGTGGTAGCGAGCAGATATTCTACAAGCCAAGACACCCATACACATACCTGTTGATGAAAGCGGTGCCAAAGCTAAGAGGGCCCAAGGAATCTCTAATATACATACCGGGACAGCCACCAGACCTAATAAACCCACCTAGAGGTTGTAGATTCGCACCAAGATGCCCCTACGCAATGGAGATATGCAAGGAGGATCCACCGGAGTTCACACCAGAGAAAGGGCACATGTCAGCATGCTGGCTTGAGAGAACGCCGGAGAAGATTAAGTACTCCTAGGGGTTCTCAAACAACCTCTTAGCCCCTTCATCAACTCTTGCTAGAGTCCTAACCCTCTCGTACTCCCTACTACCTCTAACATAGGCTATGTAAGCTCTACTATAAGCCTCAAGCCTAGGTTCAAGCTTGTCGCCAAAGATAAGCTTACACAACTCCACGGCATTACCAACCTCGTATAGCTCCTCCTCAACACTATCAGGTCTCCTACGGAGTAGGAGGCTTAGAATGGGCTTACGTAACGCCCTCAACCTCCCCCACTCCTCAACAGCCTTAAAGCATGCTTCCACGAGCTTGTTGAAGAGCTCCTCAGCTCCTAGAGTGGACTCTAGTAACCTTAATCCTGTAGGTCTAGTGGTGGAGCAGCTGCCCTTAGGGTATGTTAGTATTAGAGCTCTCCATTCTCTAGAGAGTAGCGGTGGTATGCTGGAGTCCACGCAGTACTCTCTAAACTTGCCCTCTACATTAACCTTCATGATCCAAGCTTTGGAGGCGAAGCCCTCCAATCCTATAACCTCTTCAAAACGATGTACTCTAGGATGCCGTAGCTAGCTATTATCATTGATGGTATGAGGATTATGATGGCTGTAAGGCTGAGGAGGAGGTTCACACCTTCCCTCCATATAGTGTATACTGTTACCTCAGCCCTGCCAAGACTTGATTCGAAGTTGAAAGATATTACCTCAAGGAGGTTCTCCACTTTAACATTAGTAGAGCCTCCAGGTTCGAGTTTTAGCTGTCTATCACCTATAGCTACGTTTAGCCACGAGCCACCTACATTGGATATCGTTATGGTTACATTCCTATACGATCTATCCAGTGTTACGTTTAGGAGTTCGAAGGCACGTTTAGATACATTGGATTCTACTGTTAAAGTGTAGGGTGCCCCCACGGTGTCCCAGCCGCTCCCTATAACTGATAATGTGAAGGCCGCTAGGATTCCTGCTAGGCCTAGAGCTATCTTAGCTAAACTCAATAGACACCCCGGGTTTTAGTATCTGGCTTGCAAGGCTATATAAGATTTTAACTGTATCCCCTAGTACTAGGTTAAAGGCTATGAGGAGGAGGCTAGTGCTACTTTTAACCCCCATCTCCGCAGCCGTCCTAGTAGCTATTGCAATCCTATGGGCTAGTGGTTTTACTGTAGAGGAGGTCACTCTGGTTAAAGGAGGTGTTGTAGCTAACGAGACTAGAGGTTACACTGTTTACCTTGATAGAGTGCGTGGAGTAGAGTACATAGTTACATTCCTGGAGGCTGGCCGCGCAGATCTAAGGGTTGCTGTGTTATATAAACTCAACGACTCTATAGGTGAGGTTTTAAGCAGTGCTAGTATAACAGCTGGATCCAGGGGCTACATAAGCCTGCCCCGGGGAGCTCTAATAGACACCATCAACCTGAGGTTAGCAAGCCCCCCCATGCACATACCACCTAGTTTTATGGAGAGCGTAGAACCAGGGGTTCTCAGGATCAGGTATGAGATGCCAGGCATGAACGTCAACGCACTACTAGAGGCTAGACTTAGGATAGAGTGGTTCAACGTAACAGTAGTTGGAGAAGGTGATTTCATTGTGAAAACAGAGCTTTACAACGGCTGGGACCTCGTGGGTGTATTGGAGAGGAGCTGTAATGGAGTCTGTAGCCTAGAGTGGAGCCCGGAGGAGCCAGTGACTTCAATAGACGTCATAGCTATCAAAACCAGTACGAGAGCCCAGGCAACACTACTAGTGGTAGGCCTACTAGCAACTCTAACCCTACTCTCCACAGCCCTCTACGCGATAATGAGAAAGGGGGTAAACGAAAGCTTTTTAAGATTCAAACCTAGATAGTCTAGGGCGGCTAGGTGAGGTGGAGGGTATGAGCTCCCGTTTAAAGGCTTTAGCACTCGCTCTCGCAACACTCCTAGTACTACCCCTAATCCTGGCTCAAGCTACCCCAGCTTTAGCCCAGGTTAAGGGGCCTGCAGTTGATAAGGTTGAGTGGTTTAGAGTCAACATACCAGACGTACCTGCAGCCATAACAACTGGCAAGATAGACCTCTACATATTCGGCAGGCTCCCAGCCGCAATGGCCGAGAGTTTGGCCGCAACACCTGGTATAAGAATTGTAACAGCAGCAGCAGGGTTAACAGACTTAGTCTTAAACCCTGCTCCTGTTCAGATTCTGAAGTTCCCTGGTAGGGAGTCTAGGGAGACTGCTGCTCTCAAGCTTGGTGTTAACCCACTGTTGATTAGGTATGTTAAGTTTATTGAGGCTGAGAGGAAGACTGAGGTTGAGCTTTGTGGTGTTGTAGATGTACCTAGGGGTGTTGAGGAGGTTTTCAGAGCTGAGAAGGTTAACTTCAACCCATTCTGTATAAGGGAGGTTAGATTCGAACTACAATACGCGTTCGATAGGGAGCGTATCGCTAGGGAGGTCTACAGAGGATTCGCTATTATAAAGTACACGTTCTACGGCCCAGACGACCCGACGTACGCGGATCTAGCAGATGTTATAGCCAAGTATGCGTTCGAATACAACTTCGAGAGGGCTAAGAGGAACATAGAGGATATAATGAGATCTGTTGGAGCAGACCTGGTGGGAGGAAAATGGCATTATAGAGGTCAGAGGATTGACATAGTGGGTATCATAAGAGTTGAAGATGAAAGGCTTGAACTTGGAAGATCATTCGCATTAGAGCTAGTAAAACTAGGGTTCAACGTAATACCATCAGAGCTTACATTCGGGCCAGCGATAGAGATAGTTTATGGTACAAACCCAATAGACTTCCAGTGGCACTTCTACACTGAAGGTTGGGGTAAGGGTGCTCTAGATAGGTATGATCCAGGTAACCTAGCTCAGTTCGGTGCAGATGTACTAGGCTACCTGCCAGGCTGGGGTGAGGCTGAATACTGGAACTACAAGCACGAGCTTACAATCGATGGTAGGAATGCTTCTGACTACGCTAGAGATGCCTACTACATGAATGTTAAGAGTAAGGAGGAATGGCTTGAAGCTCTAAGAAAGGGCACAGATCTAGCCATAAGAGAATCCATTAGAATATGGGGTTTCGCAACACTAGATAAATGGCCTGTCAGAGCTGAAGTCCAAGGATTAACAATAGATCTCGGAGCAGGCCTTAGGAGTCCATATAACTGTAGAGGCTGGTTCATAACTGGTAGGACTGATATTAAGGTTGGACACCTATGGGTATGGACAGCTTCAACAGTGTGGAACACGTTTAGAGGATTTAGAGACGTGTACAGCGTTGACCCTGCAAGGTGCACCTACGACTTCGTAGTCTGGAGGCATCCATTTACAGGTATGCCTATACCGTTTAGAACTAAGTTTACTGTTGAAACTGCAGGTCCTGATGGTAAGCTTAAGGTTCCAGATGATGCGTTATGGTTTGATGTTAATAGGAAGACCTGGGTATACGCTAGGGAGCTAGGTAGGACTGAGGCTACCAGCAAGGTTGTCTTCGACATGTCAAGATTCCTTGGAGCTAAATGGCATAATGGCCAAACTATAACATGGGCTGACCTACTGGGAACACTAGCACTATACCTAGACGCTGTCTACGACCCTGAGAAGGCTAAAACCGAGAGGGCATTCGTAGCTGTAAATAAGGAGGGTTTTGATACAGTTGTAGCCGTGAGACCTGTAGGTAACAATCTCGAAGTCTACATAAACTTCTGGCATTTCGAGCCAGCCTACATAGCAGATTGGGCTACATGGGCTACCTCCACGACAGTACCGTTTGAGCTTGTTGTTGCTCAGACTTACGCTGGTTATATTGCTAAGGAGTTTGCATTAGACCAAGCTAGATCTAGAGCTGAGAACCTCCCATGGCTTAGTCTTGTCATGAAAGCTCATGCTGAGAAAGTTGCAGGCTACTTCAGGGACGGTAGGATTAAGTTCGATGACTTCAAATCATATGTTACAACACCTGCAGGAGCACTAATGACCTCCAGCGACTGGGATGCTAGGGTTAGAGCTCTCCTATCATGGTTTGATAAGACTGGCACTCTATGGGTTTCCAACGGACCGTACATGCTAACATACTATAGCTCTGAGGAGCAGAAGCTGATACTAGAGGCTTTCAGAGATCCAACTTACCCGTTCGGGCCTAGGGACTGGGTTTTCGGTGAAGCTAAACCAGTGGCGATAACAAAGATTGAAGCACCATTAGTACCTGTAGGTGGTCCAGCTAAGATTGTTATAAGAGCTGAAGCTCCAGGTGTTATAACTGTTAAGTATGTTATTAGGGATCCTGTTACAAAAGCTGTTATCACTAGTGGTGTTGCTAAGCAGACAGCTGAGGGTTTCGTTATAGAGCTCCCCGAGGCAATAACGAACCTACTTAACCCCTTCGCTGTATACGAGGTTCTAGTCATAGCATACTCCACTGAGATAGCAGTTCCAACTGAAGTTATTGCTAGGATTCAAACTGTCCCAGTTGGGTTTGTGCAAGAGATTACTGCTATTGGTCAGAGTGTTGAGGAGCTTGGTAGGAATTTGGCTGTTGTTCAGGCTGATTTGTTGAGGAGGATGGAGGA